>NZ_KV820396.1:30897-45241 GCF_001815375.1 Neisseria sp. HMSC065C04 | reverse complement strand
CGACCAATAATGGCAAAATGGTGACCCCTGAAGGCAAAGTAGTCGGCGAACACGTCGGCTTGATGTTTTACACGCTGGGCCAACGCAAAGGCTTGGGCATCGGCGGCGCAGGCGAGCCGTGGTTTGTTGCGGCCAAGGATTTGACCAAAAACGAACTGATTGTCGTCCAAGGCCATGACCATCCTTTGCTTTATACGCAAAGCCTGGTTATGAACGATTTGAGCTTCACATTGCCAGAACGCCCGAAAGAAGGCCGCTATACCTGCAAAACGCGCTACCGTATGGCCGACGCGCCTTGTACGTTGCGTTATTTAGATGATGAAACCATCGAGCTTGTTTTTGACGAGCCGCAGTGGGCAGTAACCCCAGGCCAATCTGCGGTACTGTATGACGGCGATGTGTGCTTGGGCGGCGGTATCATCATGTCCACCGACAAGCCTGTCATTATTACAGCTTAATAAAAGGGCCGTCTGAAAACGAAGCGGCAGATTGAATAAAGCCTTTCAGACGGCCTCGATTTCAAAAAACGACTAAATAAAAGACTGATCAATATGGAAAAACTCTGGCTCAAAAGCTACGAACAAGGCGTAAACCCTGAAATCGATATCTCTCAATACAGCTCCATCAGCGATGTATTCCGTCAAAGTGTCGAGAAATTCGCAGATAAACCTGCTTTTCAAAATATGGGCAAAACACTGACTTATGCCGAAGTGGGCAAGTTGGCGACCGATTTTGCGTCTTACCTGCAAAACGTATTGAAACTACCGCGCGGTGAGCGTGTGGCAATTATGATGCCGAACGTTTTGCAATATCCGATTGCGCTTTTCGGTATTTTGCAGGCAGGTTTGGTGGCAGTGAATACCAATCCGCTTTATACGCCGCGCGAGTTGGAGCATCAGTTGAAAGACAGCGGTGCGACCACGATTGTCGTGTTGGAGAACTTTGCCAATACGCTGGAGCTGGTGTTGCCGCGTACGCAAATCAAACATGTGATTGTCGCGTCGGTCGGCGAGATGTTCGGCATGATTAAGGGCGCGTTGCTGAACTTTGTCATCCGCAAAGTGAAAAAAATGGTGCCGGAATACCGCATTCCAAATACCATCACTTTTCAGACGGCCTTGAAGCAAGGTGCAGCAAATACGTTCAAACCAGTCGAGTTGACACGTGACGATACTGCCTTGCTGCAATATACAGGCGGCACGACCGGTTTGGCAAAAGGTGCCGTCCTCAGTCATGGCAATATCTGCGCCAATATGTTGCAGGCAAAAGAATGGATTAAAAACAGCCTGCACGAAGGCAAAGAAACGGTTATTGCCGCGTTGCCGCTTTATCATATCTTTGCCTTGACGGTAAACCTGATGATCTTTGCGAATACCGGTTCTAAAATCATCCTGATTACCAACCCTCGCGATATGAAGGGGTTTATCGGCGAATTGAAAAAAGAGCCGATTAGCGTGTTCATCGGTGTGAATACCTTGTTTAATGCGATGGTCAACCGTCCGGATTTCGCCGAAGTCGATTTTTCCCGTTTGAAGCTGACTTTGGGCGGCGGTATGGCAACGCAAAAAGCCGTTGCGGAAAAATGGAAAAAAATCACCGGTACGCCGATTGTGGAAGCTTACGGTTTGACCGAAGCCAGCCCGGGTGTGTGTTGCAATCCTTTGAATATCGAGGCTTACAGCGGCGGTATCGGTTTGCCGGTTCCTTCGACCGAAGTCGAATTACGCGATGCGGACGGCAAAGAAGTGCCTATCGGACAGCCGGGCGAATTGTGGGTACGCGGTCCGCAAGTGATGAAAGGCTATTGGAACCGTCCTGAAGAAACCGCCAAAGCAATCGATGCACGCGGCTTTTTAGAGACCGGCGACATTGCCGTGATGGATGAAAAAGGCTGGCTGAAGCTGGTGGACCGCAAAAAAGATTTGATTGTGGTATCCGGTTTCAATGTATATCCGAACGAAATCGAAGAAGTGGTGGCCAGCAACGACAAAGTCTTGGAAGTCGCCTGTATCGGCGTGGCAAGCGAGAAAACCGGTGAAGCGATTAAGGTCTTCGTCGTACGCAAAGACCCGTCTTTGACCAAGGAAGAACTGATCGATTTCTGCCGCAAAGAACTGACGGCGTATAAAGTGCCGAAAGACATCGAATTCCGCGACGAGTTGCCAAAATCCAACGTTGGCAAAATCCTGCGCCGCGAGCTGCGCTGATATATAGAATCAGTATGATAAGGCCGTCTGAAAACGCTGTTTTCAGACGGCCTGAAGCTTTTGCCGTTTGCCAGAATATGCTGCTTCAAGTTAAAATCACACATTCCAACATGGGTATCACATCATGACTAAATTCATTTTCGTAACCGGCGGCGTTGTATCTTCTTTGGGTAAAGGTATCGCCGCCGCTTCTATTGCTACTATTCTCGAGTCGCGTGGCTTGAACGTGACCATGCTTAAGCTTGACCCGTATATCAACGTTGACCCGGGTACCATGAGCCCGTTTCAACACGGCGAAGTATTTGTGACCGATGACGGCGCGGAAACTGACCTCGACCTTGGTCACTATGAGCGTTTCATCAACGCCACCATGACCCGCCGCAACAGCTTCAGTACCGGCCAAGTCTATGAAAACGTGATTGCCAAAGAGCGTCGCGGCGACTATTTGGGCGGTACCGTACAAGTGATTCCGCACATTACTGATGAAATTAAACGCCGTATCCATGAAGGCGCGGCTGGTTATGATGTGGCGATTGTTGAAATCGGCGGTACAGTCGGCGATATCGAATCGTTGCCTTTCTTGGAAGCCATCCGTCAAATGCGCAGCCAGCTCGGCCGTAATAATACATTGTTTGCCCACCTGAGCTATGTTCCCTACATTGCCGCCGCCGGCGAAATCAAAACCAAACCGACCCAGCATACCGTTAAAGAAATGTTGAGCATCGGTTTACAACCGGACATCCTGATCTGCCGTATGGACAGAGAAATGCCTGCGGACGAGCGCCGTAAGATTGCTTTGTTCTGTAACGTTGAAGAACGCGCCATCGTGGGCAGCTACGATGTGGACAGCATTTACGAATGCCCTGAAATGCTGCACAACCAAGGCATCGACAGCATTATTCCCGAGCAACCCCAACTGAATGTCAAACAAGCCGATTTGACCGAATGGAAGAAAATCGTTCACGCGATTCGAAATCCGAAACATACCGTCAAAATCGCGATGGTCGGCAAATACGTTGATTTGACCGAGTCCTACAAATCATTGATCGAAGCCCTGAAACACGCCGGTATTCACACTGAAACCGACGTACAAATTACCTTTGTCGACAGCGAAAGCATCGAGAAGAGCAATGGCGACGTTTCCATGCTCAAAGACATGGATGCGATTTTGGTGCCGGGCGGCTTCGGTTCACGTGGCGTAGAAGGCAAAATTGCCGCCGTACGTTATGCACGTGAAAACAACGTACCATACTTGGGTATCTGCTTGGGTATGCAAATTGCCCTGATTGAATACGCCCGCGATGTTGCAGGCTTGAAAGGTGCAAACTCTACCGAGTTTGACTTGAAATGCGCCGCGCCTGTCGTTGCCCTGATTGACGAATGGCAAACTGCCGACGGCAGCGTAGAAACCCGCGACGAATCTGCCGATTTGGGCGGCACTATGCGTTTGGGCGCGCAAGAAGTTGACCTCAAACCGGGCAGCCTTGCTGCAAAAATCTACGGCAGCGAACATATCCGCGAACGTCATCGCCACCGCTACGAGGTCAACAACAACTATGTGCCTCAGTTGGAAAAAGCCGGTTTGGTCATCGGCGGCGTATCCGCAGGCCGCGAGCGTTTGGTTGAAACCATCGAATTGCCAAATCATCCTTGGTTTTTCGCGTGTCAGTTCCATCCGGAATTTACTTCCAATCCGCGCAAAGGCCATCCTTTGTTCAGCGCGTTTGTGAAAGCCGCGTTGGGTAACAAAAAAGCCTGATTGATGTGATTGAAAAAGCACCCGTTATCCGGGTGCTTTTTTGTTTTCAGACGGCCTTAGAAGTTATTTGTCTTCATTGACTTCGCGGTCGTTCAAAGGTTGTACGGGACGGTTGTTTTCGCCGCCGATAATGTCGCGCATGGCTTTAAACTGCACCGCATCTGCCTGAACCGGAGTTTTTAAGACAACCCAAGTCACGTTTTCGCTGCAAGGCGGCGTTGTCAGCGAGCCTTTCAATTGGAAGGACTTGCTATCTTTAGGCAGCAGGGCTTGGATATTCAAGTTTTTCAACGTTACGGATTCGCCTGCTTTCAGTTTTTTGGCAGTGAGTGCGGATAAGGCAGGATTGTTTTTGCCCGGTTTAAATACAGAGCCGATGACCGCCAAAGTGCCGTCTTCGGCTTGATGGACAAAATGCGCTTCCATCGGGAAATGTTTGCCTTTGAAAGTATGTTCGCTCGGCGTATGGAAGTGGAATTGTTTGAAGGTATAGGTTTTACCGTTGATCACGATGGTTTGGGCCTTGCCTTGCGGCGTGGCTTGAAGGGTATGGCCGTTATTTTCTACTTTGTAATCGGCGACGTTGTAACGGTATGCCAATTGTTTGCCTTTTACTGCTTTTGTCGTGGAGAAGTCCACTGGAGATTGCTGTTTGCCTGTTTTGCAGACAGCAAAGTCTTCACTCAAATCGCCCCAGTGTGCAGCATCGTTTTCACCTGTGTAAGACCAATGTGCATGATGGGTTTCGGCGGATACCGCTGCAGTAGAGACAGCCATTAGCAAAGATAAAAAGAGATGTTTTTTCAACATAAGGGTTCCTATTTATTTACATTAGGTAAAATGAAAAATTTATACCAAATAAATTATTGATATAAAAAAACTTCTTCATAAGAAGTAAGTTAATGATAGTGGCAATTTGGGAGTGTTGGGTTGATATATGGCAAACATTTATCAAGCAATCATTTTTGATTAAATGATTACAATAAGAGGAAGATTGTCCTTGTCGTGACTTTGAATGGGAGAGGCCGTCTGAAATTTCTTTCAGACGGCCTGTTTTATTTGAAAATGTTGTAAAAAGTCTAAACTCTAATGAATAAAAGTGTTTCTCAAGATGAAAGTAGTTGTTTGTAGCGTTGGAAAACATTAATATTGCTAAACGTGTTTTCACGAGATTTTAACTTTGTTTTGGAGAGAATAATGAAAAAATCGATTATCGCTTTGGTTATTGCTGGTTTGCCGCTGGCTGCATCTGCAGAAGTGATTCTGTATGGTCAAATCAAAAGCAGCGTGACCGTCGGCCAAGTAAAAATCAAAGGTGATGCAGGTTCTGAAACCAGCTCTACCGCAACCAGCATCAATGACAATGGCTCCCGCATCGGTTTCAAAGGCAGCGAGAACTTGGGCGGCGATTTGAAAGCCATCTGGCAAGTTGAACAAAAAACGGCAATCACGGGCGATTCCCAAGGTTTTGCCACTCGTGACTCCTTCATCGGCCTGCAAGGTAACTTCGGTAAGATTCGCGCCGGTAAACTCAGCAATATGCTGAACGAAATGGACACTATCGATCCATGGATGTACAAAACCAATGCCGCAGGTTTGGGCATCTTTACCCGTACCGGCAACCGTAACGCCGCTGTACGCTATGACAGCCCGGATTTCGGCGGATTCAAATTCAACGTGTCTTACGCTCCGCGCGACAACCGTAATCCTTCAGACAAATACACGCATACCCAAGCGGCCAAAGACCAATACACCGGCGGCGTGAGCTTCTCTAAAAACGGCTTTACTGCCAATGCGGCTTACGGCCACTACAATGGCGCGTACACCGACAAATCAGGCAAAGTCAAAGCGGCGCAAATCGCCAAAGTCGAAACTTATTACGATAAAGACAATCTCTTTGTCGGCGGCGGCGTACACTATGCCAAAGGCCATGAGACAGGCAACGAATATTTAGGCTATTTCACCGATGGTTTTAATGAGTACAAGGGTAGTGACATTACTGTCGATACAGGCAAATCTGAAGCCGTAAAAGTAGTTGATGCAGCGGTAACTGTCGGCTACAAATTCGGCAACGTTACCCCACGCATTACTTACGCACACGGCTGGCCTGCCAAGGGCGTGAACAGCGGCGAGAAATTGGTGGATAAATTCGACCAAGTCGTTGTCGGCGGTCAATACACCTTCAGCAAACGCACCGGCGTAGTTGCCCAACTGGCGTATCTGAAAGTCGGCAACAAAACCCGTCTGACTGCAGCCAACAAAGGTGGCGTTGAACAAAAAGCCGCTTCTGTGGGCCTGTATCACAAATTCTAAGCCGTTTTACAAAAACAAGGCCGTCTGAAAAATTTCAGACGGCCTTTTTCTTGATTAAAGCAGTTTATTTGTCGTGGTTGCTCAGCGTGGTACCGTGACGGCCGCCGCGTTCTTTCAAACGTTGTACCAAGCCTTCGACCGTTGTCGGCATGCCGTCGACACAGAATGCCTGATACAGGGCGGTGTGCATGGCGTCGTTGCGGCTGAACGCATTGCCGATCAGCTTCCAATCGCCTTTGCGTGGCTCGATCCAGCGGTGGTTTACTGTATCGCCGTAAGCGAATACTTTGTAAGACGAACGCTTGTCGTTGCTGTAAGTAAAGGACGTTCGGGCGCAATAGAGGCCTTCGACGGAGAGGTTGTCGTAGCCTTTGTCAGAGCGCACATTCAAGACGTAGCGGATGCTGTTGTCAGGCGCAGGCATGATTTGCAGGCTGCTGAGCAGGATTTTGGGCTGCTTGCCGTAGGTTTCGTTGACATAGAGGTCGAACCAATCGCCCGATTGGGTATCGGGCAGGGGCGGCAACTCGGCTTTGTGTTCTTTAAATTCGCGTGCGGCAACTTCTTCAGGGCTTTCCTGATAACGCGTGTTGGTCAGCGTATCCTTTTGGCTGAAACCCAAAGCAAATGCTTGAGTTGCGGCAAGGCTGAGAGCGAGAAGGGCAAAACGGCGCATAGACAGCTCCAAAGTGAAAAACGGCTTTATTTTATGGGCTTGCAGGGTGGGGTGCAAGTAAGTGCGGTATAATTGGCGTTAATTCTGATTAATATGACGAGTTTCATCATGAATACACAAACTCTGGATGTCATCGGTTTGAAATGCCCGTTGCCGATTTTGCGTGCCAAAAAAGCTTTGGCGCAAATGCAGGAAGGCGAAGTGCTGACCGTATTGGCCACCGATGGCGGCGCGCCCGGCGATTTTGAAGCGTTTTGCCGTCAGACCGGACATGTCTTGTTGGAATCGAGCGAGGCTGACGGCGTGTTCAAGCTGGTGTTGAAACACAAATAAAGGCCGTCTGAAATGTCTAAAGCCGTCGCGTTGTCTGCCGCCGTATTGGCCGTCTGCCTGAGTGCATGCGGCAATGAAGGCGTTTCACCGCAGAACGCTGCCGATTATGCCCAAAATGTAACCGACTTGTTCCGCCAAAGCTGCGTGGCCGCAGACGGCGATGCCGCCCTTGTCGGCGAGTTTGCCAATGCCAACAAGCTGGTTTTATTGTCGAAAAAAGATATTGCCGATTTGCCTGCCGGAATGATGGATTTGGAGGCATTAAGCATTTGGAAGAAAACGGTAAACGGCGCGGATTATTATTTGAGCCTGACTGAAAACAGTTGCAGCGTGCGCACGGCTAAAGCCGACGACCATCTGATTTTCAAACAATTTTTGGCTTTGGCAGAAAATCCGCCGCAAGGTTTGAACGCTGAATTGCGTGCCGATAATTTGGCGGAAACCCCGTTGCCTATGCGTCAGATTTCCTACGCATGGCGCGCGTCCGGCAGCCCGAAAGAAACCTTGCTGACCGTCAAAACAACGTCGTCCGAGTATTTTCCGGTACAGGCTGTTTTTTATCTGACTCATCATTCTTACGACAATAAGGCCGCCGTTTTGCCTTAGGCCGGTTGACGATTGAAACATCAAATTAATAGAAACCGTTACCGCCGAATAAAGGCCGTCTGAAACATTATCAAACCAAACCACTCGAAAGTAAGCTATGCAAACCCTGACCATCATCCGCCCCGACGATATGCACTTACACCTGCGCGATGGCGACGCGCTCAAAGCTGTTGCCCCATACACCGCCCGACAAATGGGCCGCGCGGTTATCATGCCCAACCTGAAGCCGCCCGTCGTCAGCGTTGCCGATGCCCAAGCATACAAAGAGCGCATTATGGCCGCCCTGCCAGAAGGCAGCACCTTCCAGCCGTTGATGACGCTTTATTTGACCGACAATGCCACTCCCGAACTTGTGCGTGAAGCCAAGGCTGCCGGTATCGTGGCTTTCAAACTCTATCCGGCAGGCGCGACCACCAATTCCGATTCCGGCGTGACCGACTTGTTTAAGCTGATTCCCGTGTTGGAAGAAATGGCGAAACAGGGCATTTTGTTCTTGGTTCACGGCGAAGTTACCGATCCTGAAATTGATATTTTCGACCGCGAAGCCGCCTTTATCGAACGCGTGATGAAGCCGGTTTTGGCGCAAGTGCCCAACCTCAAGGTCGTATTTGAACACATCACCACTGCCGAGGCAGCCCGATTGGTATTGGAAGCAGGCGATAATGTGGCCGCGTCTGTGACGCCGCAACACTTGCTGCTCAACCGCAACGACCTTTTGGTCGGCGGCGTACGCCCTCATCATTTCTGCCTGCCCGTACTCAAACGCGAAACCCACCGTCAGGCTTTGGTTGCCGCCGTTACCAGCGAGAAGGCGCACAAATTCTTCCTCGGCACGGACTCTGCGCCACATGCCAAAACTGCCAAAGAAAATGCTTGCGGTTGCGCTGGTATGTTCAGCGCGATGACTGCCATCGAGCTTTATGCCGAAGTGTTTGAGAAAGCAGGCGCGTTGGACAAACTGGAAGCCTTTGCTTCTAAAAACGGCCCGCGTTTCTACGGTCTGCCTGAAAATTCTGATACCATCACACTGGTCAAACAAACGCAAACCGTACCTGCCAGCGTACCTTACGGCGATGGCGAGCTTGTACCGATGAGGGCCGGCGGCGAGATTGAATGGACGGTGCAATATTAAATTTGCCGTCAATGAGACATAAAAAGAAACAACCTGCTTGAAAGGGCAGGTTGTTTTTTATTGTCGTTCAGACGGCCTGTCGTGGGGAGGGGAGATAGACAAGGCCGTATGAAAACTGGATTAGATGTGTGTTTATTCGGTCAACATGGGTTTCAGTGCTTCCCAAGCCTGCGGCAGTTGGGTAAAGCCGTCCGAAGCCATCAAATGGCCGCCTTCGGGAATATGGGTAACAGGGCTTTTGAGCTTGGTTGCCATGTCCAAAGTCAGTTCGGGCGGAACATGGGTATCGTTGTCGGAAACCAGACAGTGTTTGGGCATGTCGATTTTGCGCAAGATATCGAAATCGGGGGACGCTGCTTTAATGTAGGCATCAAGCGCAGGCAGGGGCGGCAACGTATCGGCAAAACCTGCGGCAAGCAGCAGACCGCCGATTTTTTGCGGCTGTTGTCGGCTGAGGAAATGAAGGAGGGTAATGCAACCGAGGCTGTGGCCGACTAGGAAGGTATGGGCATCGGGCTTGCCGATGTGCTGGTCAAGGGTAAACTGCCACGCGGTCGTGCTTGGTTTGTCGGGATTGGGCATGGCGAGGGAGATTGCTTGTGCGCCGGTGCTTTTGACTTGGGCGCAAAGCCAGTCAAACCAGTTGCCGTGCGGATTGCCTTCAAAGCCATGTACGATATAAACGCGTCGATTCATGTTTCTCCTCCTTCAGACGGCCTGAGACTTTTGTCTAAATCTCTGCCTGTAAGCGTTCATTATACCATGTTTGTTTATGTTTTATTGTTTGTCGCTTGGTAAGGATGATTGATTAAGTTTTTGTTGTTAAATGATATTTGCAAGAATAGTAAAGCAAACAACACGGCAGGGGCGGATGGCTTTGCCGTGTTGTTCGGGTTTGAAATATATAGGGGCCGTCTGAAAAAACAGTTTAGAAATAGCCTTGTTTTTTGCGCTCTTCCATTGCCGCTTCCGATACGCGGTCGTCCATGCGTGTGGCGCTGCGTTCGGAAATGGTCGCGGCGGCGGTTTCGGCAATGATGTCTTCCGGCGTGGCGGCGGTGCTGGCAACAGGGCAGGTGCAGGAAATATCGCCGACGGTGCGGAAACGGACATCACGGATTTGGGCAACTTCGCCTTCGCGTTTAGGGGTCAACGGGGTAATGGGAACGAGCAGGCCGTTTCGTTCGACAACTTCGCGTTTGTGGGTGTAATAAATCGGCGGCAGGGCAAGTTTTTCGCGTGCGATGTATTGCCAGATGTCCAATTCCGTCCAGTTGGAAATCGGGAACACGCGCATGTTTTCGCCTTGGAACAGGCGCGTATTGTAGAGCGACCATAATTCAGGACGTTGGTTTTTAGGATCCCATTGGCCGAACTCGTCGCGGAAAGAGAAGATGCGTTCTTTGGCGCGCGCTTTTTCTTCATCACGGCGAGCTCCGCCCATCAACGCATCAAAGCCTTGTTCTTCGATGGTTTCAACCAGCGTAACGGCTTGGGCTGCGTTGCGCGAATCGGTTTCGCGGCGCAAGACGACGCTGCCTTTGCGGATGGACTCTTCTACGCTACCGACTACAAGTTGTATGCCGGTGCGTGCGACCGTGTCGTCGCGGAACCGAATCACTTCGGGGTAGTTATGGCCGGTATCGACGTGCAGGAGTTTGAACGGCAGCTTCAGCGGACGGCCTTCAATTTGGAAGGCTTTGACGGCAAGCGACAGCAAGACGACGGAGTCTTTGCCGCCGGAAAACAGCAGGGCCGGGTTTTGGGCATTGGCAATCACTTCGCGGATGATGTAGATGGACTCGGCTTCGAGCCAGTCGAGGTGGTGGTTTTGGATAGACATTTTTTCTCTCTTTGCAATCTTGGCGATAGCCGATACTTTAGTGAGGCCGTCTGAAAAAGGGAAAGAATGGTTTGTTTGTTGCAAAGATGTTTTTGTTATATTGCAAGGCCGTATTTTTCAGACGGTCTTTGCGCTTTAACTTATTTTTAACCCGATTTCTCTGACGAAGCGCTTGTCTTGGCGTACACTTTGGTTTTTCATAAATGAGAATGGTTTATGTATCACGGCGAGAGATTTAATGCGTACAGCCATTTGGCCGGTTTCTTATTGGCAGTGGCGGCGTTGGTGCTGATGCTGGTGAAAGCGGTGGAATCGGCGGACGGCTATCGGATTGCCGGTGCACTGACTTATGGAGTCTGCCTGCTGCTTCTGTATTTGGGCTCAACCTTATACCACAGCATTCCGCAGCCGAAAGCCAAGGCGATTTTGCAAAAGGTCGATCATTGCATGATTTATCTTTTGATTGCAGGCAGTTATACGCCGTTTACGCTGATTACCCTTCACGGCGGTTGGGGCTGGTCGCTTTTCGGCGTGTCGTGGGGGCTGGCTTTGCTGGGCATTGTTCAGGAGCTGACGATCGGGCGTAAAAGCGAGAAGCGGCTGCTGTCGATGGTGATTTATGTGTTGATGGGCTGGCTGATTGTGGTGGCGGTATGGCCGCTGATACAGTCGCTTTCGGCCGGTGGATTATTTTGGCTGGTGTTGGGCGGCGTATTGTATAGCGTGGGGATTTATTGGTTTATCAACGATACGAAAATCCGCCACGGCCACGGTATCTGGCACTTGTTTGTCTTGGCAGGCAGTTTGACACAATTTATCAGCATTTATTTTTATGTGTTGTAGATTCAGACGGCCTGAAATAAAAAACCTCTCAGTTTGACTGAGAGGTTTTTGTTTGTCGTTAACCTGGGTTTTTGTCGTGGAATTCGTAGAATTCATAGTTGTAGGTCAGCTCTTTGCCGGCTTTGGTTTGCGCCAGATAATCGTCGTAAACCGCACGGATTTCCTTACGCAGCAGGAAGAGGGCGATTAAGTTCGGCAAGACCATAAAGCCGTTGAACATATCGGACATGCTCCAAACCAAATCCACTTTGCCCAAGGTACCCAATACGATGGCCACCAAAACCAGTGCGCGGTAGATGCCCAAGTGTTTGCCGCGGAACAGGAAGCGGATATTGGATTCGCCGAAGTAGTACCAGCCGATGATGGTGGTAAAGGCGAAGAAGGTCAGACAGACGGCGAGCAGTTGCGAACCGAAACCCGGGAAGGCTTTGTTAAAAGCCAGTTGGGTAACCGCAGCGCCGGTTTCGCCGGACAGGTTGGCGTCGGTCAGCAGGATAATTAGCGCGGTTGCCGTGCAGACCATCAGCGTATCGATGAAGATACCGATAAATGCAGCCATACCTTGTTGCACAGGGTGTTTGACGTTAGCGGTCGCATGAGCGTGCGGGGTCGAACCCATACCGGCTTCATTGGAAAACAGGCCGCGTGCCACACCGAAGCGGACTGCCTCGCGCATACCGATACCGGCCGCACCGCCCAATACCGCTTCAGGATTGAAGGCAGCGACAAAGATACTGTGGAACATCGGAATGATGTGGTCGGAAAATTTGAACAAAATAATCACGGCACACAAAATGTAAATCACCGCCATAAACGGCACGACAAATTGCGCGATACCGGCAATGCGGTTGATGCCGCCGATGATGATCAGGCCGGCGAATACCGCCAAAGCAATGCCGACAGCCATCGGGGGAATATCGAAAGCCAAATTCATGGCTGAGGCGATGGAGTTGGATTGGGTCGCGTTACCGATGAAGCCCAGCGCGATAATCAAGGCGATAGAGAAAAAGCCGGACAGGAAACGCGCCGCGCCACGGCCGATTTTCGGAGTCAGGCCGTGCGTGATGTAAAACGCAGGACCACCGATATATTTGCCGTGGCTGACTACGCGGTATTTTTGCGCCAAAACGGCTTCTGCAAAAATGGTAGACATGCCCAAAATGGCAGACAACCACATCCAAAAGATGGCACCCGGGCCGCCGGCGGTAATCGCAGTAGCGACACCGGCAACGTTACCGGTACCGATTTGCGCGGAAATCGCCACGGCAAGTGCTTGAAATTGAGACAGGGATTTGCCTTCGTGGTCTTTGTCTTTTTTGCTGAACAAGCCGCCGAAAACGGATTTGAAACCCGTCCCCAATTTGGTCATTTGCGGCGCGCCCAAGTACAGGGTAAAAAACAGGCCGATACCGATTAAGGCATAAATCAGCAGGTAGTCCCAAAGAACCTGATTGACTGCACCCACCAGAGCAGACAATATTTCTTCCATAATAAAACCTTTAATAAAAACAATAAAAATAAAATGATACGGGTAACTACTCCCACTCATTTTTCGCAGTTGGCAATATCGGCGAGCAGGCCGTTTTGCCATTCGATACCGGTTAAGTTGTTAACAATTTTGACCGATTTTGTCATCATACCGTAAACCTTCGTGAATTAAAACGAAAAACTGACAAAGGTTTGCCGCAAATGTGCTTCTTTATTTTAAAAAAGGTTTTTTTGTTTTCAGACGGCCTGTTTTTGCAAATGTTTGGGCCGTCTGAATATTTTGGCTAAAGGCAACTTATGATAAAATGCACGCCTTACAAATGAAGCAAATTCCGCCTCAACGCGTGAAAAAACGAAAGGAATCAACATGGCAGGCCATAGTAAGTGGGCAAATATCCAACACAAAAAAGCCCGACAAGATGCCAAACGCGGCAAAATCTTCACCCGTCTGATTAAAGAAATTACCGTTGCTGCCCGTATGGGCGGCGGCGACCCCGGCGCGAACCCGCGCCTGCGCCTGGCTTTGGAAAAAGCCGCTGAAAACAATATGCCTAAAGACAACGTGCAACGTGCCATCGACAAAGGTACGGGCAATCTGGAAGGCGTGGAATACATCGAGTTGCGTTACGAAGGCTACGGCATTGGCGGCGCGGCTTTGATGGTGGACTGTCTGACCGACAACAAAACCCGTACCGTTGCCGATGTGCGCCATGCGTTCACTAAAAACGGCGGTAACTTGGGTACCGATGGCTGCGTAGCGTTCAACTTCGTTCATCAAGGCTATTTGGTGTTTGAACCGGGCGTTGACGAAGATGCGCTGATGGAAGCGGCTTTGGAAGCTGGTGCGGAAGATGTCATCACCAACGACGACGGTTCCATCGAAGTGGTTACCGCGCCGAACGACTGGGCAGGCGTGAAAGCGGCATTGGAAGCCGCAGGTTACAAATCTGTTGACGGCGACGTTACCATGCGTGCCCAAAACGAAACCGAGTTGAGCGGCGAAGATGCGGTTAAGATGCAAAAACTGATTGACGCATTGGAAGATTTGGACGACGTACAAGACGTTTACACTTCTGCCGTGTTGAATCTGGACTAAACAGTTTAAAGAACAAAAGGCCGTCTGAAATTTCAGACGGCCTTTTTA
>NZ_KV820396.1:0-30797 GCF_001815375.1 Neisseria sp. HMSC065C04 | reverse complement strand
AAGGCCGTCTGAAATTTCAGACGGCCTTTTTATATCGAAACCAATCAGATTTTTCTGGTTTTCAACCAAGCCCAAAGCAGCAGCAATACCACGAAGCTGAAATACAAAATACTCCACACCGGCAGGGCGACGCCGAATAGATAGTCCGGCTCGGCGCAGTTGCCAAAGCCGCGGACGATGGGTTCAAACCAATCGAACAAAGGCCAGTCGCGCAGGCGGAAGGTCCAAGGTGCGCCGCAAGAAGGGGCGGTGCCGGGAGGCAGGCTTTGCAGCCAAATTTGATAGGCGGCAACACCTGCGCCGTAAACGGCCGGAGCGGCAATCAACAATGCCGAGAGCGAGCGGGCAAATTTGGAAGATTGAGAACTGAATGCCGTAACAATGGCCAACAGCCCGACAGCCAATACGCACAAGCGTTGCAGGATGCACAATACGCACGGGTTCATGCCCAAAACGTATTGGGAAATAAAGGAGCCGCAGGCGGCAAATATGGAGAGGACGACTAGAAATAAAACAGTCTTGCGGAAAAAGTTCATAACATAAAACCTTTCAGACGGCCTGGACGCAAAACAGCCGATAAATGATGTTTACTTTAACACAAAACGCATATGCTTTTTTTTGGTTTGACGGTTTTTTGCGTATGTTTGTTGATGTTGCGTAACCATAAATATAGAAACAAAAATGTGTTCCATATCGAAAAGGCCGTCTGAAATATTCAGACGGCCCTTAGGGGAGAGACGTTTTATTTTTTCCCGTGAGATTTTTTGACATCTGCTTCAGTAATCGTACCGCCGCCATTATTGAAGGCATTCATGATGTAAGTGGCAACGGCGGCAACATCGGCATCATTGATGGCAGTAGAAGGCATGAAGCCGTTGTAGGATTTGCCGTTTACTTTAATCGGGCCGTTGATGCCTTTGGTCATACTTTGCAACAGGACTTGCGGTTTTTTATTGATATAGTCGGACTGGAATAAAGGCGGGAACATGGCACCCCGGCCTTCGCCTTTTTTACCGTGGCAGGCGGCGCAGTTGGTTTCGTAAATTTTTTGTCCTTTGCTCATCAGCGCGGTATCAGCGGCAAAAGCAGTTGGGAGGCTGAGTGCGGTCAGAAGGAGCAGGATAGGGCGGAGTGCAGTCATGATGTGTTCCTTTTTGAGTAGTGTTTTTGATGGCCACACGCTTGGTTTGCGTTTTGATAGCTTGATGATAACGCTAAAGGCCGTCTGAAAGTGGATTTTTCAGACGGCCTTTGGTTTAGGTCAAATCCAGCCTTGCAGATTAGCCCGACTTAATTGTGCAAGTGCGGCAATCCAGTCGGCGGAATCGTTGAGGCAGGGGATGTAACGGTATTCTTTGCCGCCTGCTGCGTGGAATTGTTCGCGTCCCATAATGGCGATTTCTTCCATGGTTTCGAGGCAGTCGGCCAAGAAGCCGGGGCAGAATACGTCGAGTTTGGTCGTGCCTTGTTTTGGCAGCTGATCAAACAGGGCTTGCGTGCTGGGCTTGACCCATTGGGATTTGCCAAACTGGCTTTGGAAAGAAACGATGTATTCTTGTTCGGACAAGCCCAATGCCTGCGCGAGCAGTTTGGCAGTATGGTGGCACTCGTCAGGATAGGGGTCGCCGTCGTCATGATGCTTTTGCGGAATGCCGTGGAAACTCAACATCAGTTTTTCGCCGCGTCCGTTTTGGGCCCAATAGGCTTCAATATGCTGCTTCATGGCTTGAATATAGGCGGTATCGTCGTAATAACGGGAGACAGTGCGGACGCTCATTTGGTTGCGTTGCAGTAATAACTCTTGAAACACTTTGTCCAAAGCCGCGCCGGTAGAAGAGCCGGCATATTGCGGATAGAGCGGGATGACCAGCAATTTGCCCACGCCTTGGGCTTTGAGTTCCGCCAAAACATCGGCAACGCTTGGATTGCCATAAGTCATGGCATGACGGACGATAACATCGGGCAAATGTTTGGCCAGGGCTTCTGCTTGGCGGTGTGTGTAAACCTCAAGCGGCGAACCTTCTTTAAACCAAACTTTTTCATAGGCATGCGCGCTTTTTTTGGGGCGAAAAGTCAATACTAAGCCGCGCAATATCGGTTGCCATAAGAGCTTGGGCAGTTCGACAACGCGTTGATCAGACAGAAATTCTTTCAAGTAAGGTTTGACTGCGGCAGCAGTGGGCGCGTCAGGCGTGCCGAGGTTGAGCAGCAGGACGGCGGTGCGGTTTTGTGCGGTGTAGGCTAAGGGCGGTTCGGTATGGAAACGGGACATGATTGTGCTTTATTAATTAAGAATATTGAGGCCGTCTGAAAAGCAGTTTGAATTAAAACCTGATTTCAGACGGCCTTTAAAAGGACTAATCCACACCGCGGGCGCGGTTTTCATGGAATTGCGCCTGCCAATCGGCAAATTTGCCTTGTTCGATGGCTTCGCGCATTTCTGCCATGATGACTTGGTAGAAGTGCAGATTGTGGATGGTGTTGAGCTGCGCGCCCAAGATTTCGCCGACTCGGTGCAGATGATGCAGGTAGGAGCGGCTGAAATTCTGACAGGCGTAGCAGGTGCAGCTTTCATCAATCGGACGCTTGTCGAGTTTGTGTTTGGCGTTTTTGATCTTCAAATCGCCAAAACGGGTAAACAGCCAGCCGTTACGCGCATTGCGGGTAGGCATAACGCAGTCGAACATATCTACGCCGTGTGCCACGCCGTACACCAAGTCTTCAGGCGTGCCGACGCCCATCAAATAATGTGGCTTGTGTTCCGGCAGGATAGGGCCAACGGCGCGCAACATGCGGTACATTTCGGGCTTAGGTTCGCCAACGGACAATCCGCCGATGGCCAAGCCGGGGAAGTCGAGCTCTTCCAAACCTTTCAGCGATTCTTCGCGCAAATCTTCATACATCGCGCCTTGTACAATGCCAAACAGCGCATTCGGGTTTTTCAGGTCTTCAAAAGCCTTTTTGCTTCGTTCTGCCCAGCGCAGGCTCATTTGCAGCGATTTTTGCGCTTGGCTGTGCGTTGCTTCGCCAGGGGTACACTCGTCCAACTGCATCACGATGTCGGAATTCAATACGGTTTGGATTTTCATCGACACTTCAGGCGAGAGGAACAGTTTGTCACCGTTGATCGGGCTTTGGAATGTACAGCCTTCTTCGGTCAGCTTGCGCATATCGGACAACGAAAATACTTGGAAACCGCCCGAGTCGGTCAAAATCGGCTTATCCCAGCCGATAAATTCGTGCAGGCCGCCGAATTGTTCGATGACTTCCAAACCTGGGCGCAGCCACAGATGGTAAGTGTTGCCTAAGATGATTTGTGCTTTGATGTCATGCAGGTTTTGCGGGTTCATTGCTTTGACCGAACCGTAAGTGCCGACAGGCATAAATACCGGCGTTTCGATTTTGCCGTGGTTCAGTTCCAAAGTGCCGCGTCGGGCATGACCGTCTTTTTTGTGTAAGGTAAATTTGAGCATAGTAATAATAGATTGGACGTTCGCGTGTGTGCGAAATGAAAGGGCAGATTATAAAGGATTTTTCGTTGGTTGACGGCTGGATTTTATCTTTGTCAAAACAATGCTTCAGACGGTCTGAATGATGGAGGAAATAAAAAATGAGGTATAAATCAAACAAAAATATTCAGGCCGTCTGAAAAGTATTTACAGATGCTTGCAAAAGGGAACACGCTTCGTTACAATAAGCGACTTAGATGAAGGCACATAGCTCAGTTGGTTAGAGCACCACCTTGACATGGTGGGGGTCGTTGGTTCGAGTCCAATTGTGCCTACCAAATTTCCATAACGGCTTTATGCCGTTATTTTTTAATGTTTTGGAGCTTTCTGATGTTGAACATTACCTTGCCGGACGGTTCGGTCCGCCAATATGAATCACCCGTTACCGTGGCGCAAATTGCAGCGTCTATCGGTGCAGGTTTGGCAAAGGCAACGGTAGCGGGCAAGGTTAACGGTAAATTAGTGGATGCTTGCGATCCGATTACCGAAGATGCCCATGTTCAAATCATTACGCCTAAAGACAAAGAAGGCGTGGAAATTATCCGCCACTCCTGCGCGCACTTGGTCGGTCATGCGGTCAAGCAGCTCTACCCTGATGCCAAAATGGTTATCGGCCCGGTGATTGAAGACGGGTTCTATTACGATATCGCAACTGAAAAACCATTTACCCCTGATGATGTGGCTGCCATCGAAGCGCGCATGAAAGAGTTGATTGCACAAGACTATGACGTTATTAAAGTGATGACGCCCCGTGCAGAAACCATCAAAATTTTCCAAGATCGCGGCGAAGAGTACAAATTGCGTCTGATTGAAGATATGCCTGAAGTGGAAGCAATGGGTATGTATCATCATCAAGAATACGTCGATATGTGCCGCGGTCCTCACGTTCCCAATACCCGTTTCTTGAAAAACTTTAAGCTGACCAAGCTGGCAGGCGCATACTGGCGCGGCGACAGCAATAATGAAATGTTGCAACGTATTTACGGTACGGCTTGGGCAAGTAAAGACGAATTGAAAGCCTATATCCAACGCATCGAGGAAGCGGAAAAACGCGACCACCGTAAGCTGGGTAAACAATTGGATTTGTTCCACCTGCAAGATGAAGCGCCGGGTATGGTGTTCTGGCATCCTAAAGGCTGGGCTTTGTGGCAAGTGATTGAGCAGCATATGCGTAAAGAGTTGAATGCTGCCGGTTATAAAGAGGTGAAAACGCCTCAGATTATGGATAAAACCTTCTGGGAAAAATCCGGTCACTGGGAAAATTATAAAGACAATATGTTCGTAACCAGTTCAGAAAAACGCGAATACGCGGTTAAACCGATGAACTGTCCGGGTCATGTGCAAATTTTTAATAACGGTTTGCGCTCATATCGCGATTTGCCAATGCGTTTGGCCGAGTTCGGTTCTTGCCACCGCAATGAACCAAGCGGTGCATTGCATGGTCTGATGCGTGTTCGCGGTTTTGTGCAAGATGATGCGCATATCTTCTGTACCGAAGATCAAATCGTTGATGAGGCGCGCGCATTTAATGAATTGCTGGTTCGCATTTACAAACAATTCGGCTTCCATGATGTTGCTGTGAAGCTGTCCCTCCGTCCTGAGCAACGTGCAGGTTCTGACGAAGTCTGGGATAAAGCCGAACAAGGTCTGCGTGATGCATTGACCGCTTGCGGTGTGGAGTGGGAAGAATTGCCTGGCGAAGGCGCATTCTACGGTCCTAAGATTGAGTACCATGTCAAAGATGCCTTGGGTCGCTCTTGGCAGTGCGGTACCCTGCAATTGGACTTTGTATTGCCGGAGCGTTTGAATGCCGAATATGTAACAGAAAACAACGATCGTGCGCGTCCTGTAATGTTGCACCGTGCTATTTTGGGCTCTTTGGAGCGCTTCATCGGTATTCTGATTGAAAACCATGCAGGCTCATTCCCATTGTGGCTTGCGCCGGTTCAAATGGTGATTATGAATATCACCGAGAATCAAGCAGATTATTGTCGCGAAGTGGCTGCTAAATTGCAGGCTGCAGGCTTCCGTGTCGAATTGGATTTGCGTAACGAAAAAATCGGTTACAAAATCCGCGACAACAGCCAATACCGTTTCCCTTATCAAATCGTTGTCGGCGATAAAGAGAAACAAGAAAACAAAGTTGCGGTACGCCGCAAAGCAGAAGACTTGGGTTCTTTGAATGTAGATGATTTTATTGCGCAATTGCAGCAGGAAACCGCCGCCGCTCTTATTGCAGGTTAAATTTAATTTGATACGTCAGGAAGAAAGATGGGATTTGCTAATGAATAAAGCACTTGCATTATGTTTTGGGCTTATTGCTGTATCTGGTTGTGTAACTGAGAAAGTTGTTTACCGAAATTCTCCCTCTGTAACTCCTAGCGTTGTAACTTTTTCTGGTACTCAACAGCCGATAGAAAAAGCTGTTAACCTCAGAGAGGGGATGTCTGAAAGCGAAGTGATTTCAGTTCTAGGGACTCCAATTACTCGAGATTTTCAAGGAAAAGGATCTGCGCTTCAGTGGTGCAAAACTGGAGAGGTTACTAGTTTATTTCCACTTGATAGATATGTCATCGGTTTCTTCTACGACGGCAAGTTGGTTGGTGTACGAAACTATCAAGGCCGTTTAGAAGATCGCGGTGATTGTTCAATTCTGTATCAACAAATTGAATGGACTCCCTCTGATCGTGTTATTAACTATAAATTCAAACCTAAGTAAAGCTTAATAAAATAGCTTGACTTAATGATACTTAGTGCAATTTTTAAAAGGAGTATTATCATCGCTCAAGAACGCGAAGCACGAATCAATGGTGAAATTACCGCCAAAGAAGTGCGATTAATCAGTGAGTCAGGCGATCAGCTTGGTGTCGTTTCAGTTCGTGAAGCTCTGGCTATGGCCGAAGAGCAAGATGTCGATTTGGTAGAAATTTCCCCGACTGCCAAACCGCCCGTATGCAAACTGATGGATTACGGTAAATACAAATACCAACAAGCCAAGAAGCGCGACGAAGCCAAGAAAAACCAAAAGCAGGTACAAATCAAGGAAATTAAATTCCGTCCGGGTACTGATGAAGGAGACTATCAAATCAAGATGCGCAACATCAACCGTTTCCTTGCCGATGGTGACAAAGTCAAAGTGACATTGCGTTTCCGCGGTCGTGAGATGGCCCACCAACAATTGGGTGCCCAACTGCTTGAACGCGTAAAAGAAGAGTTGGCTGAAGTGGCGCAAATCGAGTCCTTCCCTAAAATGGAAGGCCGCCAAATGGTGATGATGATTGCGCCTAAGAAAAAATAAAGCTATAATGCAAGGCTTATTTCGATTGCCGCTCGGAATAAGGTTTAATTAGCGGCAAAAACCGTGGTATTTTGGGTTCCAAGTGTTTGAAATTTATTTCAAAACCCCTTATACCTTATCTAATAACGAATGGAGTTTTCCAATGCCTAAAATGAAAACCAAGTCTAGCGCGAAAAAACGCTTTAAAGTACTGGGTAACGGTGGTGTAAAACGCGGTCATGCGTTCAAAAGTCACATCCTGACCAAAAAAACCACTAAAACTAAACGTCAATTGCGCGGCACCGCTATGGTGGATTCACGCGATTTGGCTTCTGTTGCTAAAATGTTGCCCTACGCTTAAGGAGTTTAGAATATGCCACGCGTAAAACGCGGTGTTACCGCTCGTGCTCGTCATCAAAAAGTCTTCGCGTTAGCCAAAGGCTACCGCGGTCGTCGTAAAAACGTTTACCGTGTTGCCAAACAAGCGGTAATGAAAGCCGGTCAATACGCATACCGTGACCGTCGCCAACGCAAACGTCAATTCCGTCAACTGTGGATCGTTCGTATCAACGCAGGTGCCCGTGAAAATGGTCTGTCTTACAGCAAATTCATGAACGGCCTGAAACGCGCTGCTATCGAAATCGACCGCAAAGTATTGGCTGATTTGGCTGTATTCGACAAAGCTGCATTTGCACAATTGGTTGAAAAAGCTAAAGCTGCTTTGGCTGCTTAATTCGATAAGATTATTTAAAAAGGAAGCTTATGCTTCCTTTTTTCTTTGTTTAAAGAAATCCTATGTAGTTGATTTTCTTTCTTTAAACTCTATTTTTTTATACTAATTTGCGATAAAATAGGCCTCTCTTATCAAACGGATTGGCCGCAGTAAGACAAAAGGCCGTCTGAACGGGTTTGAAATCAAATCCAACAGACGGCTTTGTTGTTTCAGACGGCCTGCCATCAACAAACAGACGATAAACCACTATGGAAAATGTAAACCGTATCGTTGCAGAAGGTATTGCCGCTATTGAAGCCGCGCAAGACTTCAATGCCTTAGAACAAATTAAAGCACGCTATCTTGGTAAAACCGGCGAATTGACCGGACTTTTGAAAACTTTGGGTCAAATGTCTCCTGAAGAGCGTAAAACCATAGGGGCGCACATCAACGAATGCAAAAATCAGTTTCAGACGGCCTTTAATGCCAAACGCGATGCCCTGAATGAAGCCAAGCTGCAAGCCCAATTGGCTGCAGAAGCCTTGGATATTACTTTGCCGGGTCGTGCGCAAGAACATGGCGGTTTGCATCCAGTTACTTTGACTTTGCAACGTGTGGTTGAGCTGTTTCACGGTATGGGTTTTGAAGTGGCGGACGGCCCTGAAATCGAAGACGATTTCCATAATTTCCAAGCCTTGAATATTCCTGCAAATCACCCAGCGCGTGCGATGCAAGATACTTTCTATGTTGAAAATGGCGACGTTTTGCGCACACACACTTCGCCTATTCAAATCCGCTATATGCTCGACAAAAAAGAGCCACCTATCCGCATTATTGCTCCCGGCCGCGTTTACCGCGTGGACAGTGATGCCACTCACTCGCCTATGTTCCATCAGGCCGAAGGTTTGTGGGTAGAAGAGGGTGTGACTTTTGCCGACTTGAAAGCAGTGTTCACTGACTTTATCCGTCGCTTCTTTGAACGCGATGACCTGCAAGTACGTTTCCGTCCGTCTTTCTTCCCGTTCACCGAGCCTTCTGCCGAAATCGACATCATGGGCGAAAACGGCAAATGGTTGGAAGTCGGCGGTTGCGGTATGGTACATCCTAACGTGTTGAAAAACGTCGATATCGACCCTGAAAAATATACCGGTTTCGCTTTCGGTATCGGTCTCGACCGCTTTGCCATGTTGCGCTACAACGTCAATGACTTGCGTTTATTCTTCGATAACGATTTGAACTTTTTGAAGCAGTTTAAATAAATTTCAGATGGTCTTTTGATAGTCCGTCTGAAAAGTGAATAGATATTACTGATTTCGTCTGATAAAAATTTGTTTCAGACGGCCTGATAGTAGAGAAAATAATATGCAATTTCCTTATTCATGGCTGAGAACCCAAGCCAATCCTGATCTTTCTGCCGATAAACTGGAACATCTTTTGACCATGGCCGGTTTGGAAGTGGAAGAAATCGATACTGCTGCCCCTGCTTTCAGTGGCGTGGTTGTTGCCGAAGTAAAATCCGTTGAAAAACACCCTGATGCAGACCGTTTGAACGTTACCCAAGTTGATGCCGGTACGGGCGAGTTGGTTCAGATTGTTTGTGGTGCGCCGAATGTCAAGCCGGGCATTAAAGTGCCGTGTTCGTTGCCAGGTGCCGTTTTGCCGGGCAATTTCAAAATTAAGCCGACTAAAATGCGTGGTGTGCCATCAAACGGTATGCTGTGTTCGACCAATGAACTGGGTTTGCCTGATGACGGTGTAGACGGCCTGCACATTCTGCCTGAAGATGCGCCTGTCGGTACCAATATCCGTGAATACTTGGATTTGGACGATACGCTGTTTACATTGAAAATTACGCCTAACCGCGCTGATTGCTTGAGTGTTAAGGGTATTGCGCGTGAGGTTTCTGCGTTGACTCAATGTGCGTTTACGCCTGTTGAAATTCAGACGGCCTCTATCGACAGTGAGAAAAAACAGGCTGTCCGTATTGATGCACCGGCCGATTGCGGTCGTTTTATCAGCCGCATTATTGAAAATGTCAATGCGAAAGCGGCTACACCCGATTGGATGAAACAACGTTTGGAACGCAGCGGTATCCGCAGCATTTCCGCATTGGTGGACATTGGCAACTATGTGATGCTGGAAATCGGTCAGCCTATGCATGTTTTCGATGCTGACAAGCTGTCAGGCAGCTTGATTGTCCGCCGTGCTCAAAATGGTGAGACTTTGGCGTGTCTGAATGAGAAGACGGTTACTTTGGCGGACAATACACTGGTGGTCGCTGATGAAAAAGGTGCGTTGAGCTTGGCCGGCTTGATGGGCGGCGAGGCAAGCGCGGTTTCTGATGAGACGCAAAATATTGTGTTGGAAGCTGCTTGGTTTGCCCCAGAGATTATTGCAGGTAAATCCCGTCAATACGGTTTTGGTTCGGATTCTTCTTTCCGTTTTGAGCGTGGTGTGGATTGCCGCTTGCAAGCTGATGCCATTGAGCGTGCTACCGAATTGGTGTTGCAGATTTGTGGTGGCGCAGCCGGTGAAATGGTTGAAGCACAAGGCAAATTGCCCGAGGCAAAACAGGTCGAATTGCGTTTAGGCCGTCTGAAAACGGTATTGGGCGTTGAAGTCCCTGCCGATCAAGTCGAAATTATCTTGCAACACTTGGGTTTGAAGCCTGAGAAAACTGCAGAAGGCTTCCGTGTCACTTCTCCTAGCTTCCGTTTCGACATCGAAATCGAAGCCGATTTGATTGAAGAAATCGGCCGCGTTTACGGTTATGAAAATATTCCCGACGACTATACTTCAGGCCATCTGAAAATGTTGGCTTTGCCTGAAACCAAACGTCCGCGTTTTGCGGTTTATAATGAAATGGCGGCTCGCGGTTACCGCGAAGTGGTCAGCTATGCGTTTGTGGATGAGCAATGGGAGCAAGACTTTGCTGCCAATACCAATCCTATCCGCCTGCAAAATCCGTTGGCGGCGCAGTATGCCGTCATGCGTTCTACGCTTATCGGCGGTTTGGTGGAAGTTTTGCAAAACAATTTGAACCGCAAGCAAAACCGAGTACGCGTGTTTGAGATTGCCCGCGTGTTCAGCAAAGATTCGGCTGATCAATTTGTTCAAAACGAACGTATCGGCGGTTTGTGGTATGGCTCCGTGCTGCCTGAGCAATGGGGCGAGAAAACACGCAACGTGGATTTCTACGATATGAAAGCTGATGTTGAGAGCCTTTTGAAAAGCAAGGAAGTATCCTTTGTTAAGACCGAACATCCGGCATTGCATCCTGGACGTGCTGCTAATATTGTTTCAGACGGCCGAGTAGTTGGTTTTGTTGGCGAGTTGCATCCGAAATGGCTGCAAAAATATGATTTGCCACAAGCGCCGCTGGTATTTGAAATCGATATGGATGCGGTATTGGGTCGTGAGAAAACCCGTTATCAATCCGTATCCAAATTCCAACCTGCACGCCGAGATTTGGCATTTGTAATGCCTGAAGCTGTGACGCATGATGATTTGTTAAATGTCCTGAAAGCGGCGGCGAACAAGCTGGTTCAAGAAATCAGTGTGTTTGACGTTTACCGCGGTACGGGCGTGCCTGAAGGCATGAAGAGCGTTGCCGTCAAAATCATTTTGCAAGATATGGAAAACACGTTGACAGATGAGGTCATCGAGCCTTTGGTTGCGAAAATGATTAAAGCGGCAGCCGAAAAAGACGCACAGCTTCGCGCTTAAAATAAGATAAAAGTTGTCGCTAAAAATCACTAATAATATTTGATTTTTTGGTGAGGACTTGATTTTTAAAAGAATTTTGGTAATAATTGCACCAGTTTGAATGAAGGTAAACACATGACACTAACTAAAGCAGAATTGGCTGATATTTTGGTCGACAAAGTCAGCAACGTCACCAAGAATGATGCCAAAGAAATCGTCGAGCTCTTTTTTGAAGAAATCCGCAGCACTTTGGCGCGTGGTGAAGAAATTAAAATTTCCGGTTTCGGCAATTTCCAATTGCGCGACAAACCTCAACGCCCTGGCCGTAACCCTAAAACAGGCGAAGAAGTGCCGATTACCGCACGCCGTGTGGTAACTTTCCATGCCAGCCAAAAACTCAAAGGCATGGTGGAGCATTACTATGACAAACAACAATAATCCGGTTATTCCTGCCAAGCGTTATTTTACGTTGGATGAAATGTGCCAATTGGTGCAAATCAGTCCGGCTCAGTTTGCCCAATGGCAACATGAAAATAATGTTGTGATTGGATACGGTGGCGATCGATATACGCGCTCAGATGTAGTTAAGTTGTTGAAACTGAAAGATACGTTTGAACCGTATATCGATACGTTCAGCCGTGGCACTTTGGATGCAAACGGCAATCCTGCCGCCAATGCAGAAGAAGTCCGTCATGGTCTGACGCAGATTTTGTCTGATTTGGAGCGTCATCTTGGTTCTGAGCAACAAAACCACTATGTCGAGCTGTAATTGATAAGAAAATTGTGATCAAAAGTGCGAAGGCATACAAAGATTTGCATAATTGATTCTAATAAAGGCTGTTTGAATGATTTTCAGACGGCCTTTATTGTTTTATATTGCTTTCAAAATATCAGAATCTTGATTGCAAATGATTCTATGAAATAGCCGTAAATGTTATACTTAGCCTCTTGTTTGCCAATTGGGAAGAAACAGTCATTAGATAATGCGGATAAATGCCGCTTTTTCATGGCAGACTGAGGTTTTTAAAACAAATGTAACGGCAGAATAAACAGGTTGCCGGACAACATTCAAATCGATGAAATGGATAGCAGAAAATGAGCAGAATCCAACAAACTTTCTCAGCGCTCAATGGCGCAAAAGCACTGATTCCTTATATTACAGTGGGTGATCCTAACCTTGAGACGACCTTGGCATTGATGCACAGCCTGGTGGCTAACGGTGCCGATATTTTGGAACTGGGTGTGCCGTTTTCTGACCCGATGGCGGATGGCCCGACTATTCAACGTGCGGCTGAAAGGGCGTTAGCAAATCATGTTTCTTTGCGCGACGTATTGGAAACAGTACGCTTGTTCCGCCAAACCAATGATAAAACGCCGGTTGTGTTAATGGGCTATTTGAACCCAGTACATAAAATGGGTTATCAAGCGTTTGCACAAGCGGCTGCCGACGCGGGCGTGGATGGCGTATTGACTGTGGATTCTCCGGTAGAAACCATTACCCCGCTGCATGACTCGTTGAAAGCGCAAGGTATTGATTGTATTTTCCTTATTGCGCCAACAACAACTGAGGAGCGTATTCAAACGATTGCCAAAGTGGCCGGCGGTTTTGTGTATTATGTATCGCTCAAAGGCGTGACCGGTGCGGCAAGTTTGGATACTGAAGAAGTTTCGCGTAAAATAGAGCTTTTGCGCAAATACATCGATATTCCGATTGGTGTCGGCTTCGGCATCAATAATGCGGAGAATGCGCGTAAAATTGGTGCGGTAGCGGATGCCGTTATTGTCGGCAGCCGTATCGTCAAAGAGATTGAAAGCCACGCAGGTAGCGAGGCCGAAGCGGTAGGCGTGTTGGTTAAAGAGTTGAAAGACGCGATTCGCTAATATTTTTTATTCCATTATTTCAGACGGCCTTACGTTCAACAGGCCGTCTGAATTCTGAATTCCAAGGAGTCATTCATGAGCTGGCTAGATAAAATTCTTCCTCCGAAAATTAAAAACCGAAGCAGTTCGTCCAGCGTCCCTGAAGGCCTGTGGCACAAATGTCCGTCTTGTTCGGCAACGGTTTATTCAACCGAGTTGAAGCAAAACAGCGAAGTCTGCCCGAAATGTAATCACCACAATCCGCTTTCTGCGCGCGAACGTTTGAATCTACTTTTGGATGAAGAAGGCCGTGAAGAGATTGCAGCCAATATTAAACCGACCGACCCGCTGAAATTCAAAGACAGCAAAAAATATCCCGACCGCCTCGCGGCCGCGCGTAAAGCAACCGGCGAAGACGATGCATTGGTTGTTATGAAAGGCACCATGAACGGCCTGCCTGTCGTTGTGGCTGCGTTTGAATTCCGTTTTATCGGCGGCTCTATGGGTTCGGTCGTGGGTGAGCGTTTCGTTCAGGGTGTACGTCGTGCCGTTGCAGATAATTGTTCGTTTATTTGTGTGGCGGCTTCCGGTGGTGCGCGTATGCAGGAAGGGATTAACTCTTTGATGCAGATGACGAAGACCAGCGCGGCTTTGCATTTGCTGACTGAAAAACGTCTGCCGTTTATTTCCGTATTGACTGACCCGACCATGGGCGGCGTGTCTGCCAGCTTTGCCTTCTTGGGTGATGTGGTTTTGGCAGAACCGAATGCTTTGATTGGTTTTGCAGGTCCACGCGTTATTGAGCAGACTGTACGCGAAACTCTGCCGGAAGGTTTCCAACGTGCAGAATTCTTGTTGGAGAAGGGCGCAATCGACCAAATCGTCGATCGCCGTTCTATGAAAAAACGTATCAGCGATTTGATTACTTTGTTGCGTCATGAAGGTAAAGTAACCGCTGCTTGATTAGCACAATAAGAAAGGCCGTCTGAAAATAATATTTCAGACGGCCTTTTGATTATTGATGATTAAGCAGTCAATGCGGCTTTCAAAACCTTGTTGACTTCGCCCATGTCGGCTTTGCCGGCCAGACGGGTTTTCAGTACGCCCATGACTTTGCCCATATCGGCCATGCCTGATGCACCGGTTTCTGCAATGGCTGCTTCAACGACAGTCTTAATTTCTTCTGCAGACATCATTTGCGGCAGGTAGCGGTTGAGGATTTCGATTTCCGCGTTTTCTTTGTCAGCCAAATCTTGACGGCCGGCTTCGGTGTAGATTTTGGCGCTGTCTTTGCGCTGTTTCACCATTTTGGTCAGGATAGAGATGACTTTTGCGTCATCGGCTTCGGTGCGCTCATCTACTTCAAATTGTTTGATGGCGGCATTAATCAGGCGGATGGTGCTTAAAGACACTTGGTCTTTGGCACGCATGGCGGTTTTCATGTCTTCGGTTAATTGTGTTTTTAGGCTCATAATGTTCTCACTTTATATAAAAAGATGCCGTCTGAAAAACAAAACACACCGCAAAGCTGCCCTTGCGGTGTGTCGTTTATCACAGGGCAGGCCTGTAATTAGTACATTTTAGGAGGCAGTTGTTGGCTGCGCAGACGTTTTTGCAGACGTTTGGCTGCAGCAGCTTTTTTGCGTTTGCGTTCGGTAGTTGGTTTTTCGTACGCTTCACGGGCGCGCAGTTCGGTCAACAGACCGGTTTTTTCTACGGCACGTTTGAAACGACGCATGGCAACTTCAAATGGTTCATTCTCTTTAACACGAATAGCAGGCATTTTATTTCCTTTAAATTTTGTTCAATCAAACCGTTTTAAGAAATAGAGGACGGTTTGTCATAATAGGGGAATTGTTGTATCGCTGGTTTGCCTAGGGCAGGGCGGGATACGCGCCGTGATGTAAACATCACCTCCTAACAAGTCGGCTTTTGCCGTGCAAGTGACCTTTTGGGTCGGAAACAATCGGGCGATTATCTTATAAACCCGATGGTCTGTCAAGGTTGCAGGCCGTCTGAACGTTTGATTCTGTCTCACTTTTCAGACGGCCTATCGGGTATTAATAGCGGCCGGGAACCGTACCCATACGTTGTTTCAACGAAGTTTGCGGCTCATTGAACAATGACGCGTAATAAGTCGCGTTAGTCATGACTTTTTTCACGTAATCACGGGTTTCGGTGAATGGGATGGTCTCGGCGTAAATAGCGCCTTCCAAAGGCGAAGAAGCCTGCCAGTTGCGGGCGCGGCCTGGGCCGGCATTGTAGCCTGCGGTGGCCATTACTTCGTTATTTTGCAGGCGGCGTTTGGCATCTGCCATGTACCAAGTACCCATGCGGATGTTGCCGTCCATGGTGTAGAGTTCGCTGCTGCTCATGCCGATTTTGCCGGCGATTTCGCGGGCGGTCGCAGGCATGACCTGCATCAGGCCTTGTGCGCCGACGCTGGATTGTGCGCCCATGACAAAGCGGCTTTCTTGGCGAATCAAACCGTAAACCCATGCCGGGTCAACGCCTGCCTGTGCGGCATAGCGGACGGTCAGGTCTTTAAACGGAGAGATATAGCGCAGTTTGTAGTTGAGTTTGTGGTCGGTACGGTCGGCGCTGTTGATTGCCATGTCGTAGAACTGGTTGTCAAAAGCGACTTGTGCGGCAGTCAGCAGGTTGTCTTCATTGAAGTCTCGGGTGGCAAAACGCCATTCTGCCTGTGCCTGACGGCGCATTTTGGAGTCGCCGTTGCTTTGGCTGTTTTTAAACAGAACCAATGCGCGTTTGATGGCACCGTCTTCGCTCATGCGGCGGACGTCTCTGGTATCGGCATCGGCAACATTGTTGCGCGTATTGATGCGGCGGCCCAGCTCTTCACCTGCCATCACGGCGTAGAAATTGCGGCCGGAAGCAGCAGCTTTTTCATACATTTCTTTGGCTTGGCTGCTTTTGCCTTGTGCGGCAAAGCTGCGGCCCAGCCAATATTGCCATGTCGGGTCTTTTTGCAGTTTTTCAGGCATATGCTGAATCACGCTTGCCAATTCGTCCCAACGTTGCAGGCGCAAGGCGGCGCGTGCGTACCATTCCAATTGCTCGTCGGTCAGTTGCTTGCGGTCGGAAACGCGGCCGTAGTAGCTCAAAGCAGTCGGCATGTTTTGGCTTTGTGCATGGTAGTGGCCCAATACGCCCCATGCGAAGCTGCGTTGTTCGCGGCTGAGGCCGGGTTCCATGTCGGACAGGGTGGCGGCGGCAGAAGCGGATTTGCGTGCATCTTTGCCGATCACGCTCAACAGGCTGTATTCGGTCGCACCTTGCGCACCACCTTCAAACGGGCTGCCCAATGCGGCGGCGAGGTTGCGTGCATCCGTGGTTTGGCTGTTGCTCAACAAGCCGCGTACGCGACGCCATGCGTCGTTGGTGTTCAGACGGCCTGAAGCTGCCGCGCTTTCAACCAAGCGGGTACAGCCGGCAGGCAGTTTGCCTGTAACGCGAACCAGCTCGGCGGCTTTGCTGTAATTGCCGCTGCTCAAATCGGCATAACATTGCACTTCTTGTGCGACGCCGGCGGCGTTCAATTTACTGAATTCTTGACGGAACAAATCCCATTGGCCGCGCGCGCCCAAGGTTTTCAGCCATTCGTTGCGGACGTTTTCAGCCATTGCGCTGTCGCTGGCTTGGGATAAAAATTGTTGTACCCAAGCATCGTCGCCGCGTTTGGCGGCATCGATGGCGCTTTGGTATTGGCTGTAATCGGACAGGACTTTGGATTCGCTGTCGGCGCGGCGTGAAGGAATAGAAGTAGATTTAGGCTGAACGACGGTTTCGGTTTTCGAAGCAGTCGGTGTGTTTTGGGTGGCGCACGCCGATAAAACAGCGGCGGTAATCAAGCTGAGGGAAAGAGGGAAAAGACGTTGAACGTTCATTGGATACCGTGTCGTTTTTAGAATCAAAATAGTTGCTTATTTTAAATGATTTATGCGGAATAACCGAATTACAAACCGATATTTACATTTTCAAAGCCCGGAAAAGACTAAGGCCGTCTGAAATATGAAACACTTTTGAGGTATTCCTAATTCAGACGGCCTGTTATGAAGGCAGTCGTCAATCGGGTTTGTGTTCGATATAGTCTTGCGGTTTGTCGGCTTTGCTGGTGCGCGTAACCGTGTATTCGCCTTCGATAATGTCTTCATCATCTTTGGCGGAGCTGTAAGTCTGGCGGCTTTGGAAAGACTGCGTAGAAGAAACGGCCGCGTTGCCTTTAAACGGAATCAGCAAGAGCAGGGCAACGGCGGTTGAAATAAAACCGGGACTGAGCAGGAAAACCGCGGCGGCAGTATAGCGAATCGGCCACAGCATCTGATAGAGTGAAATGTTTTGTCCGCTGCGGACGGCCGCGCCTGCGAGCAAAAGGCCGGAAATGCCGGTATGGCGCAGCATAAAGATACCGCTGATAAAGCTGACGGTCATCACAAACAGCGTCCAGCCGCCACCTATCCAGTCGGCAACCCAGACGATGGACATGATTTCCAAAAAGATTAAAACCAAAAAACCGATTCCAAAATACTGCATAAGTGTTTGTTCCTTCATTCAACGGATAGTGTCGATTGTGTTCTATCTAGATAAAGATAAACCTTATTTTTTCAAGCAAATACTGTGTGAAAAAGGGTAAACAGGCGATGAGGCCGTCTGAACGGAGATAAAAGAAGACAGATGTTTCAGACGGCCTTTAGATATTCTATCGCATCACATTGTTCCAATCGCTTTCAAAATAACTGACGAGAATTTGGTTGTTCAAATAATTTGCTTCCACCTTGCGCCTTGCCATATCGGGAGGAAAACGGAACATTTCAGCGACGGTCTGGGCATTGAGATAGCGGGTGGGTACGTCGAATTTTTGCGGAATGGGGAAGTTTTGGTCAAACCCTGCCAACACAAATCCCCATTCGCCAAATGAGGGGACGTAGACATGATAGGGCGCGGTATTCAACTTGGCTGCTTCGAGGGTGGCAACGACCGACCAGTAGGCATTGGGTGCGAAATAAGGCGAAGTGGATTGCACAACAATCTTGCCCTGCGGCTCAAGATGGCGGGCAACGAGGCGGTACATGGGGACGGAGTAAAGTTTGCCCAGCGAGAAATTGGACGGGTCGGGCAGGTCGATGATGATAACGTCGAATTTTTCAGACGACCCTTCCAGCCATTTGGCGGCATCATCGTTGACGACGTGCATTTGGGGATGGGACAGCGAGCCTTGGTTGAGTGCGCTTAAGGTGGCGGAAGTTCTAAAAGTGGCGGTCATGTCGGGGTCGAGATCGACCAAAGTAACTTTTTTGACCTGCGGATATTTCAAGACTTCGCGTGCCGCCAATCCGTCGCCGCCGCCGAGAATCAGGACGCGTTCGGCATTGGGAACCATCTGCATGGCGGGTAGGACGAGTGCTTCATGGTAACGGGCTTCGTCGCGTGAGGAGAATTGCAGGTTACCGTTGATGTAGAGGCGGGTGTCGTCTTTCCAGCGTGTCACGACCAGCCGTTGGTAGGGCGAGTGGCTTTGATAGACGACGGGATCGCCGAAATAGCTTTGTTCGGCTTTAAAGGAAATACGGTCGGCGTAGACGAAGAGCGTAATGAGCGCGGTCAATACAATAAACGCACGCGTACGGATGGCGTGATAGCGGGGTAATTCGGATTTGAATACGCGGGCGGTCAGATAGGCGACGGCGGCGTTGAAGATGCCAAACAACAAGGCGGAACGCGCCATGCCGAGTTTGGGGGCGAGCAGGAGCGGAAATAATAACGAGACGGCAAGTGCGCCCAAGTAGTCGAAGGTCAATACTTTGGAAACGAGTTCTTTAAATTCCGCCCCTTTTTGGTTTAACACGCGCATGACCAAAGGAATTTCCATGCCGACAACCATGCCGACAATCAGTACAAAAGCGTAGAGCAGGGTGCGGAACGGGGCGGCGGATAAACCGAAGGCCACAAATAATGCCAGCGCAGAAATACCGCCGATGATGCCGACTAGAAGCTCGATTTCGATAAAGCGGTGCAACACGTCTTTATCTTTGATGTATTGGGTCAGGTGGGCACCGATGCCCATTGAAAACAGATAAAGCCCGATGACGGAGGAAAACTGCAAAATACTGTCGCCCAAAAGATAGCTTGCAAGCGCAGCGATGATGAGCTCGTAAGCGAGGCCGCAGCTGGCGACGATGAAGACAGAGATAATGAGGGTGCGGTGGGCGTTCATGATGACGTTTTTGTTGCTTGAGTGTGGGCAATGTAATGATTTTTAAGGTGGGCTGCAAGTTTAATTATAGGATGTAGAAAAGGCCGTCTGAACAAATTGTTTCAGACGGCCTTTAATCTGTCAGACATTAATAGCGGTGTTTGAATACCATGCCCACTGCGTAAGAAGATTTTTTCGGCAAATCTTCGTCGTATTTCGGATTGACGTTTTCTTTCAACCAGCCGGCGCCGAGTGTGGCGGTTGTCCGTTTGGAGAAGCTGTAATCGGTGCTGACGGCGACGTGTTTGTAGTCTTCGCCGATAGAGCTTTTACCGTAGGCGAAGCCGATTTGGGGTTTGAAATTGCCCACTTTGTATGAGCCGGACACCATAAATTCTTTGGTGTTGTTGATTTCTTTGTCGTAAGAACCGGCTACGTTGCCTGCCGCATCTTTCCATACGCCCCAGCAGCTGAAGCCGTCGCAAGTATTTTTGGCGTATTGGAACGCGGCATCGACGGAGATTTTGTCTTTGCTGTATCCGGCCATGAATGCGTGGGCTTGGAAGTCTTTAGTTTCGGTTGGGGAGTCATTGGGTGCGTATTCGGCAGCGTAGTGCGCGTTAAAGCCGTTGTTGGGGTGGTAGTAGTCTACACCCCAGCCGAAGACCCAGTCGCCGTCACGTTTTTTGTCCGGATTCCAGTCATTGTTGTTGCGCGCGGCATTGGAACCAGGGGAAACGTTGAATTTGAATTGGAAACCGTTTTTCCAAGGCGACTCATAAGCCATGGAAACACGGCGTTGGCCGAAGCGAGAAATTTTGCCGAACTCCAAAATCGGGCTGTTGGTGTCGAACGGGTTCAGATAAATGCTGTTCATGGGCGTACTGATGTAACCCATTTTGACGGTGCCAAGGTTTTTGTAGCTGTTGAGCGCGACGTATGAGTCGGCAGTACCCCAGCCGCCCCAGCGGTCGGAATCGAAGTAAATAAAGGAGCCAAGTTGCCATTTCAACCATAAGTCGTCGTTGAGTCGTACTTCATCGGAGAGATAAAGACTGGAACTTTTATCGGAAATGGTTGTATTGGTTACACCGGTTTTATTGTTGTGTTCGACCTCGGTCATGATGTAGATGGTGCCGCTCATTTTAGGTTCGGCGTGGGCGGCACTTAGGGAAGAGCCGATGAGGGCAGTGGCAATAAAGTAAGATAACTTCTTCATTTGATTCTCCTTTTTATGTCTTTTTCTTGCTTATGGCGAAAGAGTTCGGATAATCTTATTTGACAAAACATAAAAAATCAATACATTTGTAACTTATCGTAGGATAAATTGAAAAATAGTTTTCAGTTACGTATTTTTGTGTTAATTTGCCGACAATCTTAGACGGCTATTATTATTATTTCGATGGAATATGTGGTTTAAAACACTATTTTCATGGTTTGAAATAGATGATTTAACTATGCTGGAGAACTTCTAAATAAATGTAGTTGAGTGTAGTTTGAATAATTAGGCCGTCTGAAAAAGAAGAATACCCAAAAGAAGGAATGAAATATGGCCGGAAAAACCTATCCGCTGTTGGCTGCATCATTGGCTGCCGTATTCGCATTGTCGGCGTGCAGCCGCGATGTTAAGCCTGCTCCTGAGTTTAAACGTACCGATTATGAGCGCGTGGTGGTCAGCAACGGTGTTGAGCCGGGTACGCTGGATCCTCAAATGAGTGGCGATATGGCGGCCGGTGCGATTATCCGTCAGTTGATGGATGGTTTGGTCGGTACGGATGCCGAAGGTAAAACCATTCCTGCTTTGGCGGAAAAATGGGAGAGCGAGGGCGAGCGTATTTGGACCTTCCATCTGCGTGATGCCAAATGGAGCAATGGCGATCCGATTACTGCCGAAGATTTCGTGTACAGCTTCCGCCGTCTTGCCGATCCAGCCACCGGCGCACCTTTCGGCAGCTATTTGGTCGATGCCCAAGTGGAAAATGCGGAAGATATATTAAACGGCAAAGCCAAGCCTGAGACATTGGGTGTCAAGGCGTTGGACGCGAAGACCCTGCAATTTACGCTGATTGCGCCGGTACCTTATTTCCCCGATATGCTGATTCAGCAATTCACTTTCCCAGTTCATCGCGCCACTGTCGAAAAATACGGCAATAAATGGACGCAGCCCGGTCATTATGTTTCCAGTGGCGCTTATCTGTTAACGGATTGGAAAGTCAACAGCCACATCAATATGGAACGTAATCCCAATTATTACGATAAAGACAAAGTGGCCATTCCGAAGGCGGTTTTCTTGTCAGGCAGCGGCGAGTACAACCGTTATCGCGCCAATGAAATTGATGTGACTTACGGTATTCCCAGCGATCAGGTCAAAGTGGCGGATATTGAGTTTCCGGGCCAAGTGAAACGTACAACTTCTTTGTGCAGCTGGTACTTGGAGCCGAACCACGAAGCGGCTCCGTTTAACGATCCGCGCGTCCGCAAGGCGCTCAATATGCTGACGCGCCGCGACATTGTCGTCAAAGTGGGCGGCCGCGGCGATACGCCTGCGTTCCAATTGACACCGCCGCAAATGCAGGGCGTGATTCCTGTTTATCCGGAGTGGAAAGAGTGGACGCCTGAAAAACGCATCGAAACCGCACGCAAACTGTTGAACGAAGCAGGCTACAACGATGACCATCCGCTTGAGTTCGATATTTTGTACAGCACCAGCGAAGCGTCTAAAAAACAAATTACTGCCGTGCAGTCGGTGTGGAAGGCCGCCATTCCGTTTATCCGTCCGACTTTGTCCAACGAGGAATGGAAAACTTATTTGGATACGCGCGCGCAAGGCAATTTCAAGGTTTCGTTCAGCGGCTGGTGTTCCGATTTCAACGATCCGGCGGGTATGCTCAATATCTTGAAATCCAACAACTCAAACAATGCATTCCGCTACAAAAGCGCGGCGTTTGACACATTTATGAACAATACGCTGAAAGATGGTGTCAGCAAGGAAGCGCGCAGCCAGCTTTATGCCGATGCGGAGAAGCAGCTTCAAGAAGACGCTGCACTGATTCCGCTGTATCATCAGGTTGAAGTGCGTATGGTCAAACCCGATATTATCGGCTATTCCGACAAAGACCCTTTGCGGAACTATACGGTCAAGAGCTGGTCGTTCGCACCGAAAAAATAGATTGATTATAGACAGTACAAGTTTTCAGACGGCATTGATGACAGAGGCCGTCTGAAACAACAGGAGACATAACACATGAAATCTGTACAACAACGTTTGTCCGCTTTACGCGAAGCCATGAAAAAACATGGTGTGGACGCTTTTGTCATTCCTTCCGCCGATCCGCACCTTTCCGAATACCTGCCCGAGCATTGGCAGGCACGTCGCGATTTTTCCGGCTTTACCGGTTCGGCCGGTACTTTGGTGGTAACCGCCGATAAAGCAGGCGTGTGGACGGACAGCCGCTATTGGGAACAGGCAGGCCAACAGCTCGCGCCAAACGGCATCGAGCTGCAAAAAATGGGCGTTGATGCGCCTTATACCGAGTGGTTGGCACAAAATCTGCCCGAGGGCGCAGTCGTCGGCGCGCCTGCCGATATGTTCGCACTCAGCGGCGAGCGCGGTTTGAAACAGGCACTTGCCGCCAAAAACATCCGCCTCGAATATCCTGAAACTTTGTTGGACGAAGTGTGGGACGACCGTCCTGCATTGCCGACTCCGGAAATCTACGTTCACCATCCCGACTATGTTTCCGAAACGGCGGCCGAAAAATTGGCCCGTATCCGTGCGGCCATGAAAGAGCAGGGCGCAGATGCGCATTTGGTTTCTTCTTTGGACGACATCGCTTGGATTACCAATCTGCGCGGCGATGATGTACCGTTCAACCCTGTGTTCTTGTCCCATCTGTTTATCAGTCAAGACAAAGCCGTATTGTTTACCGATGCAGGCCGTCTGAAAGCCGAATCTGCCGAAGCCTTGAAAGCGGCAAGTTTTGAAGTTTTGCCTTATGCGCAAGCGGCGGACTATTTGGCAGGCGTTAAGGGCGCATTGCTGATTGATCCGAACAAAACTGCTGTCGGTACTTTGCGCCGCCTGCCTGAAGACGTTCGTTTGATTGAAGCCATCCACCCAAGCACATTCTTCAAATCAGTCAAATCCGATGCCGATATCGCCCATATCCGCAATACCATGGCGGAAGACGGCGCGGCATTGTGTGGCTTCTTTGCCGAGTTTGAACAAATCTTGGCAGACGGCGGCGAATTGAGCGAGCTGGATATCGACGGCATGCTCTACAAACACCGCAGCCAACGTCCCGGCTTTATTTCGCCAAGTTTCGATACCATCGCGGGCTACAATGCCAATGCCGCCTTGCCTCATTACAGTGCGACACCAGAAAACAACAGTAAAATCAAAGGCGACGGTATGCTGCTGATTGACTCCGGCGGCCAATACTGGGGCGGTACGACCGACATCACGCGCGTGGTTCCTGTCGGCAATCCGAGTGCGGCCATGAAACGCGATTACACTTTGGTGTTGAAGGCGCATATTTCTCTGGCTGAGACCATTTTCCCTGAAAACATCAAAGGCCCGATGATTGATGCCATCTGCCGCAAATCGCTCTGGCAGGCACAATGCGATTATGGTCACGGTACCGGTCATGGCGTGGGCTATTTCCTCAATGTGCATGAAGGCCCGCAAAGCATTGCCGTTGCCGCCGTGCCGCAACCGCATCACGCGATGCAGTCAGGCATGCTGACTTCCAACGAGCCGGGTCTTTACCGTCCGGGTAAGTGGGGTATCCGTATCGAAAGCCTGGTAATCAACCGTCCGGTTGAAAACCCTGAGGAAACCGAGTTCGGCAAATTCCTGTATTTTGAAACCGTTACCCTCTGCCCAATCGATACGCGCCTGATTGATACCAAACTGATGACCGGCAGCGAAATCGAATGGCTGAACCAATATCACGCTGAAGTGCGCCGCCGTCTCGAGCCTTTGACAGAAGGCGCGGCCAAAGCATGGCTGATCGAACGCACCGAACCTTTGGCGCGTTAATGTGAAAGGCCGTCTGAAACGGCGGATACAAAGTTTCAGACGGCCTTATAACAACAATTATCTAAAAACTAAAAAAACCTTACCCGACTCCGAATAAAAACAATAACCCGGTCGGAATAGAGAGAGAAACCGGCGCGGCGACGTTAAAGATGCCTGCTGCCATTCATCCGATTTCCGCTTCAGGTCAGCTTTGTTTTCACGAGTCCGGTATGTTCAGACAGGACAGCCTGATTATGTTGAAATTCATCATCAAACGGATATGTGCTTCCATCCCGACCATGCTGGTGTTGATTACCGTATCTTTTTTCCTGATGCGGCTTGCACCGGGCAGCCCGTTCACAGGTGAACGCAATTTGCCGCCTGCGGTCATGGCCAACATCGAAGCCAAATACCACCTCAATGATCCGATGTACCTCCAATATTTCCACTACCTCAAGCAGTTGGCACAGGGGGATTTGGGGCCGTCGTTCAAATATAAAGATTTCAGCGTTAATGAGTTGCTTGCCCAATCCCTGCCGGTATCGGCAGAACTTGGCTTCTACGCCTTTTTGATTGCCGCTATCTTCGGCATGTTTATCGGCATTATCGCCGCCTTAAAACAAAACAGCTGGCTGGATTATGCGCTGATGAGCGGTGCGATGACCGGTATTGTCGTTCCCAGCTTTGTGATGGCGCCGGTATTGGTGCTGGTGTTTGCCGTCAGACTGCAATGGCTGCCTGCCGGCGGCTGGAACGATGGCGCACTGATGAATCTGATTTTGCCCGTTGTTACTTTGTCCATCGGTTATGTGTCCAGTATTGCGCGGATTACGCGCGGCGCGATGATCGAAGTATTGAACAGCCCCTTTATCCGCACAGCACGCGCCAAAGGCCTGCCCATGAGCCGCATCATCCTGCGCCATGCGCTGCGTCCCGCCATGCTGCCGATTGTTTCTTTCTTAGGTCCGGCATTCGTCGGCATCATTACCGGCTCCATTGTGATTGAAAACGTGTTCGGTATTCCCGGCGTCGGACAATTGTTTGTCAACGGCGCGCTCAACCGCGACTACGGCATGATTTTGGGTTTGACGATTTTGGTGGGCATCATGACCATTTTGTTCAACGCCATCCTCGATATTCTGTATGCCATTATTGACCCGAAAATCCGTTATTAATCCCATTTGCGCAAAGGCCGTCTGAAACGTTCAGACGGCCTGAAGAAAGAATAAAAAGCGAGAGAGAGCATTATGTTATTTAAAAAGAAGCAGACTCAGGCCCTTGCAGAGGCAGCAGAATACGCCCAAGTACACGGCAAAAGCCTGTGGAGTGACGCATGGAGGCGTTTTAAACAAAACAAAGCGGCGGTGTACAGCATTATCATCCTGTTGCTGATCAGCATTTTTGTGATTGTGGCGCCATGGATTGTCCGTTACACCTACGACTTCACCGACTGGGACAATATGCAGATTCCGCCGTCCTTTTCTACCCATCACTATCTGGGTACGGACTTGCTTGGCCGCGATTTGCTGTCGCGCGCGGCAACCGGAGGACGTATTTCCTTGCTGGTCGGTGTGGCCGGCGCATTGGTGGCCGTTGTCATCGGTACGCTTTATGGCGCGATTGCCGGATTTATCGGCGGTAAGCTCGATTCGCTGATGATGCGCTTTTTGGAAATTTTGAACGCGTTTCCGTTTATGTTTTTCGTGATTCTGCTGACCACATTCTTCGGCCGCAACCTGCTTTTGATTTTTGCCGCCGTGGGTTTGGTGTCTTGGCTGGACGTGGCGCGTATCGTGCGCGGTCAAACCTTGAGCCTGAAGCACAAAGAGTTTGTCGAAGCGGCGCGTGTGAGCGGCGTGGCAAAACGTAAAATCGTAACGCGCCACATTATTCCGAATGTTTTGGGTGTGGTGATGGTGTATGCCTCTTTGCTGGTACCGGGCATGATTATGTTCGAATCCTTTTTGAGCTTCTTGGGTTTGGGCGTGCAAGAGCCGATGACCAGTTGGGGTTCGATGTTGCAAGAAGGTGCGATTTCGATGGAAGCTGCACCATGGCAGCTGCTCGTGCCGAGTTTCTTCTTGGTAACCACTTTGTTCTGTTTCAACTTTATCGGCGACGGCCTGCGCGATGCGCTCGACCCGAAAGACCGCTAAACCGCAACCAAAAGGATAATCAAAATGACAAAACAGTTACTGGTTGTAGAAAATCTGGACATCGATTTTGAGCTGCATGAGAAAACCGTTCATGCCGTGCGTAATGTCAGCTTTAAAGTGGCAGAGGGCGAAACATTGGCTTTGGTCGGCGAGTCCGGATCGGGCAAGTCTGTAACCTCCATGTCCGTTATGCGCCTGTTGCCTGAGAAATTTGCCCGCTACGGTAAAGATTCGCGCATTACTTTTGACGGCATTTCCATCTTGGATGCCGATGAGAAAACCCTGCGTGATTTGCGCGGCAACCGCATCAGCGTGATTTTCCAAGAGCCGATGACCTCGCTCAATCCGTTTATGCGTATTGGTGCGCAGCTGATTGAAGCGGCGCGGGTACACAATAAAAAGCTCGGCAAAAAAGAGGCAGGACAAAAAGCATTGGCATTGCTGGAACGTGTGGGCATCAAAGAAGCCGAACGCCGTATGAAGCAGTATCCGCATGAGTTTTCCGGCGGCCAGCTGCAACGCATTATGATTGCCATGGCGCTCATCAATGAACCTGACCTGCTGATTGCCGACGAACCGACCACGGCTTTGGATGTAACCATTCAAGCCGAGATTCTCGATTTGCTCCACGATTTGCAACAGCAAATGGGCATGGCGATTATCTTCATTACCCACGATTTGGGTTTGGCGGAACACTATTCCAAAACAGTCTGCGTCATGCGTAACGGTGAAATTGTCGAGCGCGGCAAAATCAAAGAAGTATTTGCCCATCCGAAACACGAATATACCGCCGAACTCATCAATGCCATTCCAAAAGGCATGAAAGAGCCGGAAGAAAACAACGCCGGTGTGTTAATCGATGCCGATAATGTCAATGTTTCTTTCGTATTGAAGCAAAACTTTTTCGGTAAACCGCTCAAAACTTTTGACGCCGTCAAAGGCATCAGCCTCAAAATTAAAGAAGGCGAAACATTGGGCGTTGTCGGCGAGTCCGGTTCCGGTAAATCCACGCTGGGCAAAGCCGTCATGCAGATGCTGCCTTATACCGGCCATATCTCCTTTGAAGGCAAAGACCTGAAAAACTATACAGCCGAGGAAGCACGCCGTCTGAAATCGCAACGGCAAATTGTGTTCCAAGATCCGTTCGGTTCGCTTTCCCCGCGTCTGACCGTTGGCGAAATTATTGGCGAAGGTTTGACGGTTCATCATCCCGAGATGACCAAAAAAGAACGTATCCAACGCGTTTTGGAAGTCATGAAGGAAGTGTCCCTGCCGCTTGACGCGCTCAACCGTTATCCGCATGAGTTCTCCGGCGGCCAGCGTCAGCGTATCGCCATTGCACGCGCCGTTATCCTACGCCCGAAATTCATCCTTTTAGATGAGCCGACTTCTGCACTTGACCGTTCCGTACAATCCAAAGTGGTCGAACTTTTGCGCGATTTGCAGAAGAAATACGGCCTGACTTATATGTTCATCAGTCATGATTTGTCTGTCGTGCGCGCCGTCAGCGACAATGTGATTGTGATGAAGCAGGGCAAAATGGTTGAGTACGGCAGCGCGGATCAGATTTTCCACCATCCGCAAAACGACTACACCAAACGTTTGATTAACGCCGCGTTTGATTTGTAGAAAAAGCAAAGGCCGTCTGAAGTAGTTTTCAGACGGCCTTTGCTTTTGTATTTGGTTATAAACAGGGAAGGGGTACTTGGATAGGTATAAAGTTTAAAAGTCCGTCTGAAACCAGATAGGGAAGTTTCAGACGGCCTTTTGTTTATCGATAATGTTGACCCGTCAACATAAACTTAAATTTCAAAAGGACAAAAATAAAAAAAGACTTGAATCAATCAAGTCTTTATATCCTTATCAAGGATGGCGGAAGCGGTGAGATTCGAACTCACGGAGGGCTATCAACCCTCGACGGTTTTCAAGACCGTTGCATTAAACCGCTCTGCCACGCTTCCATTCTTGAAGCCGTAATACTAATGGAACTTACGGCCTTTGCCAAGTGGTATTTTAGGGAAAATATCTAGTATTTTGTTTTTATTTGGATTGTTCTTCACGCATGAATACCCATTCGGCTTCGTTTGAAGCTGCTTCATTGAATGAATATCCCTCGTAGTCGAAATTTTTGAGCATTTCAGGCTCGGTAATGCCGTGTTCTGCCGCGTAGCGTACCATCAAACCGCGTGCACGCTTGGCGTAGAAGCTGATGATTTTGTATTTGCCGTTTTTCTCGTCTTTAAAAATCGGCGTAATCAGGCGTGCGTTGAGTTTTTTGGTGTTGACGGATTTGAAATATTCTTGTGAGGCGAGGTTGATTAAAACGTCACTGCCGGCCTGCTTCAGCGTTTGGTTGAGCAGGTCGGTAATTTTATCGCCCCAAAATTCGTAGAGGTTTTTGCCGCGCGTGTTGGCAAAGGCCGTGCCCATTTCCAAGCGGTAGGGTTGCATCAAGTCGAGCGGGCGCAATACGCCGTATAGGCCGGAGAGCAGGCGGACGTGTTGTTGCAGGTAGTCGATTTGTTCCGGCTTGAGCGTATCGGCGGCGATGCCTTCATAGACGTCGCCGTTGAACATAAATACGGCCTGCTTGGCGTTTTCAGGTGTAAACGGCGTGTGCCATGCGGCATTGCGTTCGGCGTTGAGCAGGGCGATTTTGTCGGAAACGTGCATCAGCTCGGCGATTTGTTGAGGGGCAAGCTGACGCAACTCCTGCATCAGGATTTCCGCTTCGGGCAGAAGGTCGGGCTGGGTAAAGCTGCTGACGGGGGAGGGGTCTTTTTCGTTGAGGTTTTTGGCTGGGGATAAGACAAAAAACATAATAATTTCGGCTTTGAAATGAATAATGTGTGGGATTGTAGGTTTAAAATCGAGGAAGAACAAGACGGGCTAAACGCATTAATTGAATGCTTTTATTGAAACGTATTTCTGTTGAAAGTAAAATTCGAAGCTTCCACCTGTTTCTGACATTTCTACTTGAGGAGAATATCATGTCTAAAACCATTATCCATACTGACAAAGCCCCTGCCGCAATTGGCGCATACAGCCAAGCAGTCCGCGCAGGCGATACGGTTTATATGAGCGGTCAGATTCCTTTGGATCCGGCCACGATGACTGTGGTCGGTAATGGCGACTTCCGCGCCGAAGCAGTGCAAGTATTTAAAAACCTGCAAGCCGTAGCCGAAGCGGCCGGCGGTTCTTTAAACGATATCGTCAAACTCAATGCTTATTTGACCGATTTGGCCAACTTTGCCGTGTTCAATGAAGTGATGGCTGAATTTATCGAGCAACCTTTCCCTGCGCGTGCGGCGGTTGGTGTGGCCAGCCTGCCTAAAGGCGTTCAGGTTGAAGCGGAAGCAGTATTGGTTTTAAACGCATAATTGATGTTTCAGACGGCCTGGGCTGGGCTTGAGGCCGTCTGAAAATAATAACAACGGAAAACAATAATAATGGCACATTACGCAATCGGAGACATTCAAGGCTGTTTTGACGAGCTGACTTTGCTGCTTGCCAAAATCGGCTTTAATCATGGTACGGACACCCTTTGGCTGGTTGGAGATATTGTCAATCGCGGCCCGAAGTCCTTGGAAACCCTGAAATTTGCCAAAGAGCATGACAGTAGCGTGCAAATGGTTTTGGGCAATCATGATTTACATCTTTTGGCCGTCGGTTGCGGTGAAGGAACGCTCAAGCGCAGCGATACGGTTGAGCCGATTTTGACCCATCCCGAGAGTCAATCCCTATTGGACTGGCTGCGTCATCAACCGCTTTTGGTGCGCGGCAACAGGCATGTGATGGTGCATGCCGGTATTTTGCCGCAATGGTCGGTTGATAAGGCCGAAAGCCTTGCCCGTGAAGCCGAGGCTGAATTGCAAGGTAAAAAATACAGGAAATTTTTTGGCAAAATGTACGGCAACAAGCCGACCGAGTGGACGGACGATTTGACAGGCTATGAGCGCCTACGCATGATTATTAACGTCTTTACCCGTATGCGGGCGCTGACGTACAAAGGCGAATTGGATTACGAATATAAATCCACTCTGAAAAAAATGCCGCTTTACCTGCGCCCTTGGTTTAAAGCGCCCGATAGGCAGAATTTGGATTATATTACCGTGTTCGGACATTGGTCGTCATTGGGTTACGTTAATACCGATCAGGTCATTGCTTTGGATACCGGCGCATTGTGGGGTGGAGAGCTGACAGCGGTCAATTTGGATACCAATGAAGTGATACAGGTACCGTCGTTGGGCGGATTGGATTGGAAAACGGCATTGAAATAGTTTGGATAAGATAAAAGGCCGTCTGAAATGTTTCAGACGGCCTTATATATTGCGCCCTATCACA
>NZ_KV820395.1:0-474 GCF_001815375.1 Neisseria sp. HMSC065C04 | reverse complement strand
GGTGGTGATGCTGTTGGTTTCGATATTGGCGACGGCTGCCTTTACGGTCTATCGGGAATCGGTCCGCTCGGCCAACCTGCGTGCAGCGCATGCCGCGCTGCTGGAAAATGCGCGCTTTATGGAGCAGTTCTACACGAAAAAGGGCAGCTTTAAGCTGACGTCGACGAAGTGGCCGGAACTGCCGGTGAAGGAGGCGGGCGGTTTCTGTATCAGGATGAGCGGCCAGGCTAAGGGTATCCTGGAGGGTAAGTTTACCTTGAAGGCGGTGGCGCTGGACAGGGAGGCGGAGCCGAGGGTGCTGCGCTTGAATGAGTCGCTGACGGCGGTGGTGTGCGGGAAGATGAAGGGGAAGGGCAGTTGTACGGACGGTGAGGAGATATTTAGGGGCAATGATGCGGAGTGTAAGCCTTTTATGGGGTAGAAATCTGATCGAAAGGGAGGAAGCGGATAAAGAAAAAGGACGTGCACAGGCAC
>NZ_KV820394.1:0-3353 GCF_001815375.1 Neisseria sp. HMSC065C04 | reverse complement strand
CGGAGTCGGAATGGGCGGAAAGATAAAACTCTGCATCAGCATTGATTCGGTCATCAAATATCTGGGCGCGCCAATGCGTCGATTTCAGATGCTCCAGTGACAATTCGATAACAGGGGAAGGAATAACCTCATCCAGCAAATCACGGATCTTTTGTTCCAAACGGTTGAATGTTCCAAACAAATCAAAGTGATCATATGAGTCTATTTCTTTAACGGACTCGTTAGCTCTAAAGGTATACAGCATACCCAGCAGGCGTACTAAAAGTTTATAAAACTCTTCCGGATGCTTCTGCGGGTAATCATTCAGGTGCTTCAATTCCGGATAAATGGTATTTAAGCCATGCAAAAACCAAAACAGCATCGAATCGGAAACTGAAAAATCAACGACACTTTCGCTCCGAGAGCGGCGGCGGGCAGACAAATTCTCTATACGGGATAATACCATCAAAGTGATGCGGTTAAGACAAGAGAATAAAGTTTCTGACCCTGTTATGGATAACAATGGCGGGATATAGTTTTTAGCCCAAACAAAAGCACCCGTCTCATCTTTCTCTATTGCACCGATAGGACAGGTAATATAGTCGTCATTTTGTTCAAAATCGAAACGAATGGTGAGATTCAATCCCTCCACCGCAAACTCTGTTTCCTCGGTAGAGAAAATATCCTCCACCTTCTCAAAGCTCTTAACAAAGCGCTTGGGCGTATCTTTGGTTTCATTCTCATCTACCAAATTTGAAACATGTGCCTGATAGACTGGCAGTGCCAACAATACAACATTTCGTTGCTGTAAAGGCAGACCTTCGATATTGCGCACATTGACGTGGCGTCCGCCGGCCTGCAAATCAATTAAGGTGCCATCCGGCAAGCATGCTTGAAGTGTATCTAATTTGATTTTTCCAACTTCTAATGCCTGACGGTCAAATTCACATTGAAAACAGCCCCATCTAAAATCCCCCATCATTCTCATTAACAGGGCATGCATATGATTATTGAATTTGTCTTGTTGTTGAAAATGTTGAGGCGATAAGAGTACCCCCTCTTCCCATAACGGCTTGTGAAATTTCACTGAAAAACCTTTTTCCGGTAAATTTGAATACGATAGACAAGCTATCTGTCTAACATTTATACTAACCAATCAGGATATTTCCTGACCCCATACCTTGCATTTTATTTGAAAAAATGACATAAGTGTCATTTAATCTATCAAAAAAGGATAAATTTCATCGTGAGCAAAAGTTTTCAAAACGAAGTTCCGCCTTCCCGTATCAATATTAAATTGGACTTGCATACCGGCGGCGCACAAAAAAAGGTTGAGTTGCCGCTTAAGCTTTTAGTAACCGGCGATTACAGCAACGGCCAAGATAAACGCGACCTTGCCGAAAAAGAAAAAGTCAATATCAACAAAAACAACTTTGATTCAGTATTATCCGATTTCAATCCTAAAGCCAATCTGACCGTCAAAAACACACTCTCTCCTGCCGGCGGCGAGATGAATGTGAATTTGGATTTCAAATCCATGCGCGACTTCCATCCGGAACAAATTGCCCAGAATGTGCCGGAATTGCGTGCCTTGCTGGCTATGCGCAACCTGCTTCGCGATTTGAAATCCAACTTATTGGACGATTCTGCTTTCCGTCGCGAATTGGAAGCCATTCTGCGTGACGAAAACCTGTCTGCCGAACTGCGCGACCGTCTTGAAAAAATCGCACCTATCAATAATAAGTAACATCAAAGGCCGTCTGAAATACCCGTAAGGATTCAAATATGCAAAAAAGCCAAAAGGCCCAAGCCCAAACTACAGTTATCGAACAAGAAAGCACAAACAGTGTTTATGAAGATCTGTGTAAAAAAATCAATCTGAACGCCGTTGACTCCGTCATCGATATCGAGCAATTCCAAAGTGCCGAGAAAATGTCGGAAGCCTCTGCCGACGAGCGTATCGCCGCAGCCGTCAGCGTCTTCATGAAAATGATCCAAGACTCTTCCCAAAAAGTGGAACGCCTGGACAAAAGCCTGCTCGATTACCACATTGCCCGTATCGACGAACAACTCAGCCGTCAACTGGATGAAATCCTCCATAACGAAGAATTTCAAAAAATCGAATCCGCATGGCGCGGTTTGAAATTCTTGGTCGACCGAACCGACTTCCGTCACAATGTCAAAATTGAAATTCTTGATGTTTCCAAAGAAGATTTGATTCAAGACTTTGAAGATGCGCCTGAAATCGTGCAAAGCGGACTGTACCGCCACACTTACAGCAACGAATACGACACCCCGGGCGGCGAACCTATCGGCGCCGTGATTTCAAACTACGAATTTGACCGCAGCCCTCAAGATATGGCTTTGCTGCGCAATATCTCGCGTGTTTCCGCTTCTGCACATATGCCATTTATCGGCTCGGTCGGCGCATCTTTCTTCGGCAAAGAAAGCATGGAGGAAGTGGCCGCCATCCAAGATTTGGCCAACTATATGGACCGCGCCGAATACATCAAATGGAAAAGCTTCCGCGAGACAGACGATGCACGCTATATCGGCTTGACCCTTCCCCGCTTCCTCGCCCGTCTGCCGTACGGCAGCGACACCGTGCCTGTCCGCAGCTTCAATTATGAAGAACAGGTAAAAGGTACGGAGCATAACCGCTATTTGTGGGCAAATGCATCATTCGCCTTTGCCGCCAATATGGTGCGCAGCTTCATCAATAACGGCTGGTGCGTCCAAATTCGCGGCCCGCAGGCCGGCGGCTTGATTGAAGATTTGCCTATTCACATGTACGACTTGGGCACCGGCAATCAAATGAAAATCCCGACAGAAGTCCTGATTCCGGAAACCCGTGAATTCGAATTTGCCAATCTGGGCTTTGTTCCGCTGTCTTTCTATAAAAACCGTGATTACGCCTGCTTCTTCTCCGCCAACTCAGCTCAGAAACCCGCGTTGTATGAGACCAAGGAGGCAACCGCAAACAGCCGCATTAACGCCCGTTTGCCTTACGTCTTCCTGCTTTCCCGTCTGGCGCACTACCTCAAACTGATTCAGCGTGAAAACATCGGTACCACCAAAGACCGCCGCATGCTTGAGTTGGAACTGAATAATTGGATCAATACCCTGGTAACGGAAATGACCGACCCGAGCGACGAGTTGCAGGCAACACATCCGTTGAGAGAGGCAAAAGTATTGGTCGAAGATATCGAAGACAACCCGGGTTTCTTCAAAGTCCGCCTGTTTGCCCGTCCACATTTCCAAATCGAAGGCTTGGATGTCAACTTGTCATTGGTATCTCAAATGCCTAAAGAAAAGAAATAAGCAATTAGGTAAACTTGAAAAATCCTCTTTCCTTTTGGGAAAGAGGATTTTTT
>NZ_KV820393.1:0-82067 GCF_001815375.1 Neisseria sp. HMSC065C04 | reverse complement strand
CGCCACCGGAAACTGTAACGGGGCGTTACAGTCAACCAAAAAAAAGCCATCACATATGTGATGGCAAACGATTCAAAAAAGGTAGTTTAATTTTTACTTAACCATGATGTTACTAGGAAGATTTCTTCGTTCCAAATTCTCAACTTTCAAAATTTCTTCAAAAACTTCTTTCATCGAAAACAATTCTGCCAAATCTCCGGCAATCTGCCTACCTCGAGAGAAATACTGTCTGCAATCAAAATAAATCTTCATATGAAGTAATCGTTCATCAAGGCTGGCATTTGTATTATCCAAAGCCGTACTAATATCTGCCCATTTAAAAAACTTTTTACGCGATTGACGCCCACTGGAAGAAACCACATTTTTGAAAAACAGCATGTTGGGAATATAGTATTTTTTCAGATCTAAGCTAACCAGGCATTTATTACTCAATTTCAAATGTTCTCTCACGATTGGATATACAAGATCAAGTTCCTGACATGCTTCGTGGAAAGACTGTGCCTCATCGATCAACTTTTCAAGATCAGCTAATTTTAATTCAATTTCTGTTTCTATATCTTCAATTCCCCTTACCCTTAAAAGCCTTTTATATTCCCAAAATTTTAAGTATTTATCCTTACCTGATTTTTGAGTATTCATATTATTCATATCAGCCATACTTCTAAAAACAAATCCAAACAAAAAAGGGGCCAACCGTAACTCTCCTAACACTCGATTGTAACCCCCCGTTCCAACTAACCTGACAACCCATTGTCACGAACAATATCAACCAACTTATTGAGATCCTCCTGATTCATTTTTTTCTGGATATAAACCAAAGAGGGTTGTGACTCATATACCCAAACAGATAGTGGTATTCTAGGAAGAATTTCTTGGTCAACTGCAGACTTCAACTTCGCTAACTGTTCTGGATCAAGCAGACTGTCACGTCGAATGTTCTTGATGGCTCTAGTCTCCATAACCGCTATATACAAATCATTCAGTAACTTCCTCATCATCCGACCGCCATTATACAATGTGTCATTACATTGTTTATTAGCCATCATGCCTTTGATATTGAGAGTCTTAACGGCACATACAAAACTATCGTAATCCCGCAACAATTTAACCAGTTTGAAACCATAAGCTCTTAAAGCATTCAATCTGATATGAACAGGGTTATTGTTCTGAATCAAGGTAATCTTCATGCCGGCAGCGGCCAAACTATCAATCTGAGCATGAACTTGTTTTTTTACAGTCTCAAAAAATTCCTCAATTTCGGACATCTGTTTTTCAATCTGCAATAACCGACTTTGGGCATAAGGATTATCGGACATAGCCATACCGAACAACTCGTTACTGAGTGTCAGACCATATCTGATACCTGGCCAACGTGGGCCGTTTTTCTTGTTGTTATTGCCTTCCCACATACGGATACCTTGCTTGGTATGCATAAAAAAACCATCATCACCGGAAGAGGTCAAGCTGCCAATATTTTTAAACCGGTCGTTCTCAGAAGAAAGAATTTCATACTCCCCCCAAACCAAGTGATGCTTTCGACCTGTCTCCTTTTGAAGATGTTGCTTGAGCAGCAATTCATGGGCTTTAAACTCTTCCCACTGTTGGAACTGTTCGTCATCCTCAGTCAACTTTTGATTGACCTTACCCCCCAAAGCCAAAGCAGCACGAGCCATATCGTAACCGTCGCTGAAAGGTGACTGTTTTGTCGTGACTTTGAGATCAAATTGCTGAGCGACGTGAATCGCACCAGGTTTGACAATATATCTCTGTTTCGCAAATTCCATTTTCAAATCCTATCAAGTTATCAGAAAGTTCTTGTAAAGCCCCTTTCAGCGCAGCATATTCTCAGGCGGCAAACACCATCGTCTTCCCGCTTCGCCGATGACTGGATCGACACGTTACAGTGGCCATGTTTGGATCCAGTTCTGTAACGCCCCGTTACAGCTTTTCAAATAAACATCATAAAATTGTCGTAAGACAAAAATAGATGAAATTTTATTTTATTGATTTATATATTATTAAACTTAAATATTACTTTTTAGCGTAAAACTTTCTCAAATTAGCGCGGGCAGCCTCAATATCCGAAGAATCCTTTTTTTGGATATTCTCTGAATTATTTTGGTTTTCAAGAGATACCCGTAATTTCTGAGCTTGCTCACGATTAAATTTAACCTGCGGTGCAACAATGGCAGTAAAGTTACCTTGCGAAGCAAGTTGGCAGAGTTTAGCTAAAAGGCCGAGTGGGCTAGTAACTTCCTTTTTCTGCCCCTCTATCTCATCCAAGATTTCCTGCTTCAAACCCCAGGAACTTTTTGAAAGATGTTTTGCAAAAATCAAATCTGCCTGTTGACGCATTTGCACGTTGAAGAGCCTTGGATAAATCAAATCAACATCAGCATCAACCACTACTACATGATCTTGTTTGGGAGAACATGACTTGTTGGGTTCAACAGTTATGTAGTTGTAGTTATAAACCCCTTTGTAATTTATATAATAAATAATCTGCCGATTCGACACTTCTGAACTTTCCCAATCGACGCTTGTGAATTTCCCACTATGACCTTTCTTAAAATTCCTATTCGACGCTTCCGAATATTCCCTTTCGACACTTCTGAATGTCATATTAGAAAATAGGGGATTATCACGTTCTAAATTGCCCTGAAACCCTTTATCCAATCCATTTGGCCCTTTCCGCCAATCACATTTGGCCCTTTCCGCCAAACTGAGAATTTCACGTTTTTTGGTGTTATATGGATTGAAGCCGTCGTCCTGTTTGCCAGCAAGAAGTTTTTTGATGGCTCTAACAATATCGTGACCATTTACCAGTGTAAAAATACGGCGACTGGCCAAGAAATTTTTCTCATAAATGAGATTCAAATTCTTCAACCTATTTCGAGCTGTTAATTGAGATTTATAAGAGAGAGAGGTTCGTTCTTCCCAATCAGCAGCAGTCAAAGTAGCAAAGGCGTGACGTTGTAAATGTGGGTGTTGAGAAACCAAACCAACAGCATCATTTAAAACACATGACAACAATACAGCCGAGTTAATACAGCCTGTAAGAGAAACAAGGTCACGGTGATAAGCAATTCTCTTAGAAAAGTGTTTTCTAAAATAGAGGGAACTTGTGTTTTGCAAATCAGCCAGCGTAAGTCCAAATTGATCGTCAGTACCACTAGATTTCGCGATCATCTCAGCCATGGTATCCAAGTTCACTTTGATGGCCAAAGCAGCACCCACACCTTTACGGCATGTTTGAATAAGGTTTGTATCAAGAAGCCTAATCTTACAAGTGCGTTGCTCTCTCACTGTCAGACCCGTTTCGGCTTCCATCTGAGCAATAGATTTAAAAATCCAACCATCCCGTTCGGCAACCTCTTTGCTCACTCTTGTCCAATAAATCAACTGCGAAAGCATGGCTGCAGCTTTCAGAGATCCTGTGATTTCAATCAAACAGCGATAGATGGCGACTCTTCGACTACCTTGCAAAGCTTGCCAGCATTGTGTCAGCTCAGAATTGAACACTTTCGGTGGGGGTAATTTTGTGGCGGTAACCATCACACACATCCGTTCAAATATTCAGAGGTAAGATCAGCAAGCATCTTTAAACTGTATCTACAACGACGCGCTGCCGGCATACCATCAACACAGCTCTCAATCAAACCAAAAGAGGTTAATTCGGCAATAGCTCTTTCCTGTTGTCGCCTAGACAACATAGTTGAATGAAAAACATGCTTTTCAGCTGCATGAGTCCAAGGCGACCAGTCACCACGCTTACTCAAATCTTGATATTCAGCCTCACTTTGAAGAAACGACAAATACAAGACGGACACAAAAGAAAGTCCTCTGTCGGCCAATGTCTTCAGATGAAGTTTATTAATCGAAATAGGGGGCGCAACCATATCAAGTACATCGGTTGATTCACTATGTTTGCGCACCAATTCCTCAAACAGTGCATCATTCAAAGTAAATTGGGATTCGGTTGGTGCTACAGTTCTCCGATTGAGTAAAACACCTTTCTGCAGAAGACTACTCCGAATATTTCGCCACTGTTTCGCGGTAATACCTGCTTCATTAAACAACAGATCATTATTCAAGCTTACCCATTCGCCTGGCAGACATTTCTCGACAAACCAACTCAAAAAATATCCCTCGGATACAGAACCGACCGCTTGAGCAAACTGACGCACATATGTGGCTGGCTCTTCCCACAAAGCAACCAAGCCTCGCATGAAGTCATTGGTTGACATGCTTTTAGCAGGTACAAAACCAGTCTCATAATCGTAGGAAGTAGAAAAATCCATATACATGCTCATGCTCCAAAAAACTTTTCATCGTTGATGATTGAATGTAACTGTGCAAGGCTATAGCCGGGGAATTCATCGATTAATTGCTGATAGCGAATAAAAATATCACTTTCTTTTTCTGACTTACTCCATGCCTTCAAAACTTTGAGTCTAACCTCAATAGACGGCATAACAATTCGCCCTTTAACGACAGGAGTATTCAACTCCAAACGCGCCTTTTTAATTTCTGCAGTAGAAATCAAGGAACATAAGTTCATGATCATTTGATTACTGGCCTTATGTTTCAACATCCATCGGAGCCGCTGCATTTGCTGGGAAAATCTTTGTTCGTGATTTTCCATTTCCGCAATTTTGTTTTGCAAAATTTTCAGATCAATAGAATAGGTCACGACATCGGGGCACATTGATGCCAATTTCTCAATTCGCTTTGGGTTCATCCGTTTGAGAGTATTCAAAACATCTTCATGTTCACGCGCGACCAAAGCATTGTAAGAGGCTTCGCGCGGCGTATTTGGCGCGGATGCCAATCTTGTCAGTGCAAGATTCGTATAAACCGGATCTGTATTGAACAGTCGATATACGGGGTTACTAATAAACGGCTTACGCATTACTCCTCACTCCCTCTATTTTTTAAATTGTTGTACTGTGTGCTCAAAGATAAAATTTCTACCACATTGGCGTGAAATTCATGCTCAGTATTTGTCTGCCAATTCAACACAGAGGCAATGATGTTCTCTTTGTTGCCAATGCCGCAGTTTGTATATTCGTCGTATTTGTCGGGATCTTCGTAGGCAATACGAAGTTTTGAATCATTTTTCAGCGAAAGCAGGGGATTAGAGCTATCGCCAACATCAAACATGAAGTTATCGATACCGCAAAGCTTCCACAGGAATGTAAAAACATTGCCGGCTTCCTCATGTAAAACATCAATAGCATAGATTGCATTTTCGGCACTGGATCCTGAAATATGCTCAAATGCTGGATACTCGACATACCAACCGTATGCGAAGTCTTTGTGGGTTTTAAAGCAATCAGACAGGTTCACTTTGGCCAACAACTTACGAACCGCAGAAAACAGTTTTTTGCTAGTTTGTTCCAAAGTAACCTGATGATTCTGAACATCCAGGGCATCGAACCCTGTCTGTTCAGTTCCTTTCGGCTCATTCCCTGCATCAGCCTCTAGGCTATCTTCTTTAGCTGGCACAGATTTAATAGATGAATCCTCTGACTCAGTGTTTTTTTCAGATGTTTCTTTTTGATGCAAATTGACATCTTGTTTGACAGCTGTTTCAGATTTGTTCTTATCAGATAAATTTTCTGTTTCAGGAAAGGCTTCAGCACCATATTCAAATTTGAATTTGGCGAGTACAAACTGACAAAGCTCATGTACGTCTAAGTCTGTTGCAGAATATTGGTTATGCCACTGTTCCAGCACATCTGACCATAAATATTGGAAAGAATCATCCAACTGAATTGATTTTGAAATTGAGAACAGGGTAGAGTGAAGCTTTTTTATTTCTTCTACTTTTGCATGGGAAAGCTTGAATGCGTATTCTTGCAGCTCCTGTAAATTATCAGAAGCAAAAAAGAACAGTCCTAGAGTTTTATGAGAAACTGTAAGGCCCTTATCAGAAAACATCACTTCCAGTTCGCGCAAAGAAAGTTTCCCTGAGTCAGATTCATCTTGGAAAATATCGCGAATTTCGGCGTATTTGCAGGCTTTATCCCAAAAACACATTTCAGCACGCAGTTCGTTTTCAACAAGGTGCGCAACCTGCAATGTAGTTTCGTCAGAGTAGGGGATGTAAATACACGGCATCATACGGAAGCGGTTATCGCCAGTTTCTTCCAAGAGTTCGCGCAAGATTTTGAGACGGGTATTACCACCCTGTGCCAGTACATATTTACTTTCACCAGGTCGCTGGGTAACGTGTACCGGTTGTTGAATACCTGAAGAACGAATGGACTCTTTGATGGCCTCATAGCTGGAAACATCATGTAAACGGCGTGGGTTTTTGTCAAAGAAATCGATCTCGCTGATTGGCAACGACATTAACATACCCTGAGAAGGAGTATCCTCGAGGCCAAAACTCATATTTGTCTGTGCAGGTGTACCGATGTGTAGGCTCAAAGCTGCTTTGGTCTGGTCCAGATTCATGACTGTACCTCCTCTTGCAGCAGGCTGGTCATGTCGTTGAAACAGCTTCCACGCAATTTTTTATTTTCGATACCAGGGAAAATCTCATAAACAATACGGTGCATGATTTCATAAGCAGACAGCATCTTTCCAAGCTGTTTACGCTCATGGCAATGAACAGGAACTCGTAACGTGGTAGCTTCCTTATATGCTTTGGCAGCAGGAACAGCTACGCTTAACAATTTACGTCTGTCGTCTAAGGTGTTGTTAAAGAAGTCTTTGATATGAGATGCGACGAATTTTGCATCATTGGTACGATCTTGTGCGTAGATGATGGCTCGTAATTGAGGCATTGGAATACGCATCGCTTCGCCTCTTTGCAGTCGCTTCAGAAGTTCTTGTGTACCTGTAAGGAACTCACGGGCACTCAGAACTTCAGGCATGATCGGGCAAAGCAAGCATGTAGCAGCGAAGGCAGCTGTATCCAAGAGAGGGCCGACTGCACCCTGAGTATCGATCAAAACAACATCGTAGTTATTCTGAATGTATTGGGAATACAGTTTACTTCTCAGTAAAAAGGCACGATCTGGACGAGAAGTTACTTCAGTCTCGACTAAAGCAGAAATGTTATTGGAAATAACGATGTCTAAATTCGGAAAAATGGTATTGGATATTGTTGAGCGGATGACTTCTTCAGTATTTTCGCCGAGAAGCAATTCGACAATACCATTTGGAGCGCGGTGGCTTATTGGGTAGTATTTAGACAGTGATGGCTGAACGTCGCAGTCGATCATTAGGACGCGGAGTCCAATATCAGCGAGAACGCCGGAGACATTAGCAATGAGTGTTGTTTTGCCTACGCCGCCTTTGGTAGCGGCCGCAGACAATATTACGGGTGCGGACATAATATTTCCTTGTATAATCAAGGAACAACGTCAGCGAGAAGAGGTGAATTAAGATGCGAAGAATATGCTTAAATCATCTTAAATAGGAAATTTAACATAATATAAATTATGCGAACCTGAACTAGCATGATGCAATAGTCTTTTCTACAAATTATGGCCATAACCAAGCCCATGCGCTTCGTCCTTCGCCTTGCAGCAAAACTAAAGTTCGGCAAGCTGAGGCTGTATTCATGCATTCGAGGCCGATTCCGTAGGCTGATAAGGCTGCAGCAATTTTGGGATGCAGAAATTGTTGTTTCGCTCCGGTACCGATAATGATGACTTCAGGACGGTTTTCTGCTGCCTCAATTGCTGATACAAAAATTTGTTCGTTTAATTCTTCGATGGTTGTTTGAGGAATGATGCTTACTTTGCCATCTTGCCAGCAAATGGGTTCTGAATATGTTTGTTCTCCGATTTGCAATATGCCTTGTGAGGATGAAAAAAATGATGTGGCTTCATCGATATGGTTTTCTGTAATTTTCATGGCAATTCCTGTTTTTATGGTAGAACGATTTTTCAGACGGCCTCTGGAAACTTGCAAAAAAAGGTGCAAAATCAAGCAATATCAGGTAGGATTCAACGTTTGACCTTGTGCATTGGTGCTTTGCTCTGAATTTACGATTGCAAGCGATTATAACAAGCCTTGGTTTTTCGTGATTATTTTAAAGTATCGGCTCAAAAGGAGACACAATGAAGCCAGTAAATATCGGTCTTTTAGGTTTGGGTACAGTCGGTGGCGGTACGGCTACTGTATTGCAGGATAATGCTGCGGAAATCAGCCGCCGTTTGGGACGTGAAGTCCGTATTTCTGCTGTTTGTGATTTGAGCGAAGAAAAAGCCAAACAAATTTGCCCGAATGCTGCTTTTATTAAAGATCCGTTTGAGCTGGTTCAACATCAAGATGTTGATGTTGTTGTTGAATTGTTTGGTGGCACCGGTATTGCCAAAGATGCGGTATTGAAAGCAATTGAAAACGGCAAACACATTGTTACTGCCAATAAAAAATTGCTGGCTGAATACGGCAATGAAATTTTTCCTTTGGCAGAAGAAAAAAATGTCATGGTACAGTTTGAAGCTGCTGTTGCCGGCGGTATCCCTATTATCAAGGCTTTGCGTGAAGGCTTGGCTGCGAACCAAATCCGCAGTATTGCGGGTATTATTAATGGTACCAGCAACTTCATTCTGACTGAGATGCGTGAAAAAGGCAGCGCGTTTGCAGACGTATTGAAAGAAGCTCAGGCTTTGGGCTATGCAGAAGCTGATCCTACTTTTGATATCGAAGGTCATGATGCCGGCCATAAAATCACCATCATGAGCGCATTGGCATTCGGTACGCCGATGAACTTTTCTGCCTGCTATTTGGAAGGCATCAGCAAACTCGACAGCCGCGATATCAAATACGCTGAAGAGCTTGGCTACCGTATCAAGTTGTTGGGGATTACCCGTAAAACCGACAAAGGCATCGAGTTGCGTGTACACCCTACTCTGATTCCTGAAAGCCGTCTGCTGGCTAACGTTAACGGCGTGATGAATGCTGTCCGCGTTAATGCCGATATGGTTGGTGAAACCTTGTATTATGGTGCGGGCGCCGGTGCATTGCCGACTGCTTCTGCCGTAGTTGCCGACATCATTGATATTGCCCGCCTGATTGAAGCGGAAACTGACCATCGTGTCCCTCACTTGGCATTCCAGCCTTCGCAAGTTCAAGCGCAAAATATTCTGCCTATGGATGAAATTACCAGCAGCTACTATCTGCGTGTTCAAGCAACTGACGAACCGGGCACTTTGGGTCAAATTGCCGCACTCTTGGCCAAAGAAAATGTTTCTATTGAGGCTCTGATTCAAAAAGGCGTGATTAATCAAAGTACTGCCGAAATTGTGATTCTGACCCACACCACAGTGGAACACAACGTCAACCGCGCTATCGCAGCGATTGAAGCTCTGAGCTGCGTGGATGCTCCGATCACCATGATCCGCATGGAAAGCCTGCATGACTGAGCAACAAACGGAAAGGCCGTCTGAAGAGCAACTGGCAGCCAGAAAAAAAGCCAAGGCAAAAATCCGTACCATCCGCATTTGGGCATGGATTATTTTGTCTTTGCTGGCTCTGACTGCCCTGCTCTCACAATGCGCCATGAACAAGCCGCAGATGAAACAAAATGTGGTGGAGTCTTGTGTGAAAAACATTCCTTTTGCTGAAAAATGGCAAGCTGATTTGAAGGCAAAAGGTTTGGATGCGCAAAACGAGAAATTAGCTCAAGACTATTGCGTCTGCATGTGGGATCAGCCTTTAAGCAAACTCTCTGACGAGCAAATTCGAAACTTCGGCAAAATCAGCCCTGAGGAGCAACTCAAACTCTTGGGTGGTGCGGAAGCTTTTGAGGCACGCGATAAGCAATGCGTGGCTGATTTAAAGGCTGAGTAAACCAATACCGATTTAAATCAAAGCCTACAAGGCCGTCTGAAATTCCAGACGGCCTTTCTTATATAAATTAAGTAGTAATAAGAATTGATTTCATTATATTTTAAGTTTAAGATAGCTTGGTTAATTGCTTTTCTATGGTTGTTGCCATGCGTTACCACTTTCCTATTGCCGTCGATATTTATGATTTTTTGTATACCGGCCGATTTGACTATCTGGAAATCGGACAATCGGCAGAGTCTATTTTGCAGATGTTTCCTGCACCTGATTGCGTCCCTAAAGGCTTGTTGGTGCAAAAAGGCTGGAATATTTGGCTTTATGGCGATATCGAACTGCATTTCTCCGACAATCGTTTGACACAGATTCGTGCTGATTTTCAGCCTGATGCTGCATTAAGCGGCGGCCGTTGGGTAAAGTTGAATCCGTGGTTTTTTGCAAATGGCTGCCTTGATGTATATGCCGTCATTCAACGCTTGGTACAACGCAATATCGATTTTATTAAAACGGAAACGCATACCAATTTGATTTTACAGCTGCAAAGCGGGGTCGAATTGATTTTTGAAAAATGTCGGGGCATGCAACTTGCCTCGTTCCGCAAACAAAAAGCTTCCCTACCCCATTGGGCACGTGAAACAGCTTCTTAAATAAAACAATACCGCCTGAAAACATTATTTCAGACGGCATTATCAATTACAAACCATTCAATAACTGTCGGATTTTGGTCATTGTCATAGAAACCTGTTCGTTACAGCCTTCATTCCCTTTTCCATTATCAAAACAATCAATGCTGCTGACGCTGCAAAAGTGGGCATAGGCCATTTTCAACTCCCTGGCCAAAACGGCTTCTGGCATACCGGTCATACCGAGTACATCTACGCCGTCGCGGCGATAACGGGCGATTTCGGCATGGGTCGGGCGGCGCGGGCCTTGCAAGCAGCCATAAACGGCGGCGTCGTAAATCGGCACATTGTGTGCTTTTGTGATGTTCAATAATTCTTGCCGCAACTCATTTCTATAAGGGTTGAAAAAATCAGTATGGACAACCGGGCATTCTTGGCCTTCAAAAAAAGTATCTTTACGGCCATAGGTATAGTCGATCAAATCGTCCGGCAACACCAAACTGCCGTTTTCAAAATCGGGATTGATACCGACGACTGAAGAAATGGCAATGATGTTTTCAACGCATAAAGAATGTAACGCCCAGATATTGGCGCGGTAGTTGATTTCATGCGGCGCGATGGTATGGCTGAAGCCGTGTCGTGCAAGGAAAACAATATCCAAGCGCCCCAATCTGCCGAATAAAATAGGGCTGCTGGTTAAGCCGTATGGAGTGCGTACAATTTTTCGTTCAGTAATTTCAAGTTCCGGCAGTTTGGTCAAACCGCTGCCGCCGATAATGGCTAACATATAGACTTCCTTTGTTATCAATGGCCGTCTGAAACTTGGATTTCAGACGGCCTTAATATTATCGATTATTTATGTTTGTAGAAATGGCTGCCGAAATAGGCAGATGCGCCTTCACGCAATAAAACCAATGTTACGGCGGCAAGCGGCAGACCAGCAAGCATACCGACAAACCCCATCAGTTGTCCGAAAGCCATCAATGAGAAAATCACCCAGAACGGAGACAAACCAATGCGGTCGCCAACGATTTTAGGCGTAATGAAAAAGCTTTCCAAGAATTGTCCGACACCGAATACAGCCCAGACCATCAACAAACCCTGCCATGAGCCATATTGTAAAAGCGCGGCAACTGTTGCCAGTAAAAGGCCGGTAAATGCACCCAAATACGGAATAAATACCAAAATACCGGCAATCATACCGATGGCAAAGCCGGAATCCAAACCGACCAGCATCAAGCCCAATCCATAAACCAAGCCCATAATCATCATGACCATCAGCTGTCCGCGCAGAAATTCGCCCAAGATTTCGTCCATATTGCTGCTGATACGCGTGTAGGTCTCGATAAAACGGCGTGGAACCAATTTGCTGATTCCGGAAGACCAACGTTTCCAGTCCAACAAAAAGTAATACAACAGCAAAGGCAGCAACACCAAATTGCTGACGCCGCTGATTACGTTGCCGCTCTGGCGCATCAAGGTAGGAATCCATGCTTTGAGCGTATTGCTCAACTCATCCGTATGCGACTGCAACCATGCGATGATTGATTCTTGATCAATTTGAATATAATCCCCGCTGACGCTGTTGAGCCACGGCAGCAGTTTGTTTTGAACAAAGCCCACGATTTGCGGCAGGCGTTCGGCCAGATTGTTAAACTGGTTCAACAACATAGGCACGATAATCAACGCCAACGACAGCAACACTAGCAAGGCAAACGTCATAATAATCATAGAGGCCGGTGCGCGGCGGATACGCTTTAATTGCAGCCACTCGACCAAGGGATTCAAAACATAGGCCAAAACGGCGGCCACGATAAACGGCGTCAAAACATCGCCTAAGGCATATAAAAGCCAAATAAAGGCTGCGATAACGCAAGCCATAATAATCCACGGTTTTGCGCCGCGCGCTTTCTTTTGATACATAAAAAGGTGTTCCCCAGTTGATGCTTAAGGTCTTCAAAATAAATAAGCAGTATAACAGATTCACAAAGGCCGTCTGAACGCGTGACGGCTATTAAGATAAAATAAAATTGTTGACAATAATGCCAAAAAATTCAGCCTGAATCCTCCAATTTAAGATAAAATACGCTCCGACAATCTACCCATACCCGAATAAGGAAATCCAATGAGCACTTCTTTGAGCTATCGTGACGCAGGCGTGGATATCGACGCAGGCGATCAACTGGTCGAAAACATCAAACCTTTTGCCAAGCGTACTATGCGCCCTGAAGTGTTGGGTGATTTGGGCGGTTTCGGCGCTTTGGTCGAAATCGGCAAAAAATACAAAAATCCGGTATTGGTTTCCGGTACGGACGGCGTCGGCACCAAGCTGAAACTGGCTTTCGACTGGGACAAACACGATACCGTCGGCATCGATTTGGTTGCCATGAGCGTCAACGATATTTTGGTTCAAGGTGCAGAACCTTTGTTCTTCTTGGATTATTTCGCTTGCGGCAAGCTGGACGTTGCCCGCGCGACTGATGTGATTAAAGGCATTGCCCAAGGCTGCGAAGAATCCGGTTGCGCTTTGATTGGCGGTGAAACTGCCGAAATGCCGGGCATGTATCCCGAAGGCGAATACGACTTGGCCGGTTTTGCCGTCGGCGTGGTTGAAAAAGAACGCGTGATTAACGGCCGCAGCATTCAGGCCGGAGACGTTGTTTTGGGCTTGGCTTCCAACGGCGCACACTCCAACGGCTACTCTTTGGTACGCAAAATCATCGAGCGCGACAATCCCGATTTGGACGCGAAATTCGACAACGGCAAAACCTTGCGTGAAGCCATCATCGCCCCTACCCGCCTGTATGTGAAACCTATCCTTGCCGCTTTGGAAAAATTTACCATTAAAGGCATGGCCCATATTACCGGCGGCGGCATTACCGAAAACGTACCTCGCGTTTTGCCTGAAAATACCGTTGCACAAATCGATGCCAAAGCGTGGGAATTGCCTAAACTGTTCCAATGGCTGCAAAAAGCAGGCAATGTGGAAACCCAAGAAATGTACCGTACATTCAACTGCGGTATCGGCATGGTCGTTATCATTGCCAAAGAAGATGCCGATGCAGTACAAGCATTCTTGAGCGAACAAGGCGAAACCGTTTACCGCTTGGGCGCAGTTCGTGAGCGCAACGGCGACGAACATCAAACCCAAGTGGCTTGATTGAGTTGAAATTAAAAAAGTGCGGATGATGAATCCGCACTTTTTATTGTTTATGGTCTAGGAAAATCTTCGTCCTAGCCTGCTTCTTCCATAAAGCCGGCCAATTGAGCCGTATCGTGGGCAATCATCAGCTCTTCATTGGTTGGAACGACCAAAACAGCCGGAGAGGAATCAGTCGGGCTGATAATGCCTGAATTGCCGTAGCGTTTTTCCATATTGGCTTTGGTGTCGATGTGCAGACCCAAGAAATCAAGATAGGAAACGGTTTTGGCACGGATGTTACGCGAGTTTTCGCCGATACCGCCGGTGAACACGAGCGCATCTACTCCGCCACAAGCCACAGCCATCGAAGCAATATATTTGGCAAGGCGGTAAGTCATTACTTCCAGAGCCAAACGTGCGCCTTCATGGCCTTCGTCCGCCGCGATTTCCAAAGAACGGCAGTCGTTGGAGAGTTCGGAAATACCGAGCAATCCTGACTTTTTGTTCAGCATTTCATCGACTTGGGCAACATCCAAACCGGCATGTGAAGTCAGATAGCTGTATACGCCCGGATCGATGTCGCCGCAACGGGTACCCATCACCAAGCCTTCAATCGGCGTGAAGCCCATACTGGTGTCAACGGATTTCCCGTTTTTAATGGCGGTAATGGATGCGCCGTTGCCTAAGTGAGCAATAATCATACGGATGTCTTCCAACGGCTTGCCCAAAATCCGTGCGGCTTCAGGGGCAACGTAACGCATACTGGTACCGTGGAAACCGTAGCGGCGGAAAGCGTATTTTTTACGCAATTCGCGCGGAACGGCATAAGTGTAGGCACGCTCCGGCATGGTTTGGTGGAACGAAGTATCCATCACGCCGACATTGGGCAGGCCCGGGAAATGCTCTTGTGCAGCCAAAATGCCGTTGATATTGGCAGGGTTGTGCAGCGGAGCGAGCGGAATGCAGGCATTGAGTTCGTCCATTACTGCTTGGTCGATCAAAACAGATTCGCTGTATTTTTCGCCGCCGTGCGCGATGCGGTGACCGATGGCTTTAATGCGGTCGTGTAGGCCGTGTTTTTCAAGCTCTTTCAACAGCATACCCACCGCACCGGCGTGACAGTTGCGCCCTGCCAAGGGAGCTTGGCATTTTTTACCGTCTTTGCTGAACGTAATGACTGCTTCGGGCGTACCCAAACGTTCGCCGAGACAGCTTAAGAGAACTTTGCCGTTTTTACGGTTGATAACGGCACCTTTGAGTGAAGAGCTGCCGCAGTTCAGAACAAGAATGAGTTGGTTGGACATGGTGTTTCTCCTTTGAATTTTTGATTGTTTTTTTGGCTTCAGGCCGTCTGAAAAGAGCAAGAACATTTGAGAGCTTTCCAGATTGCCTTTGGTTTGGTGTTTAGTCAGGCTTTATGCCCAACCATAATCTCCATTGCAGGTATCGCTACCTGACTAAAATTTGCTTATTTGGTTTTCAGACGGCCTTGTTTAGTGGAGTGGCCGTCTGAAAACTTAAAAGCAATCTTCCGGCACTCGGACTTGTCCTTCCATAATCACGCGTGCGCTACGGCTCATGACCGCTTTGGTGGCCGTCCATTGTCCGTCCTGACATTCGGCGGCTGCACCGACACGCAGTGTGCCTGACGGATGGCCGAAACGGACTTCTTTACGCGCTCCGCCTCCGGCTGCAAGGTTGACCAGCGTTCCCGGCACGGCGGCGGCGGTAGCGATGGCGACTGAAGCGGTACCCATCATGGCATGGTGCAATTTACCCATGCTCAGCGCGCGTACCAATAAGTCGATGTCGGCAGCTTTGACGGTTTTGCCGCTTGAAGCGGTGTAATCGGCCGCAGGGGCGACAAAAGCGACTTTCGGAGTATGGGCGCGGGTGGCGGCTTCGGATACATCGCTGATCAAGCCCATTTTCAGCGCACCATATGCGCGGATGGTTTCAAATTTTTCCAGAGCCGCGGCGTCGTTGTTGATGTCGTCTTGCAACTCTTTGCCTGTGTAGCCCAAATCTGCGGCATTCAGGAAAATGGTTGGAATGCCGGCATTGATAAGCGTGGCTTTCAGACGGCCTATATTCGGCACATCAATTTCATCGACTAAATTGCCGGTTGGGAACATACTGCCTTCGCCGTCGGCCGGATCAAGAAATTCGATTTGTACTTCGGCTGCCGGAAACGTTACGCCGTCAAGCTCAAAATCGCCTGTTTCCAAAACTGCGCCGTTTTGCATCGGCACATGGGCAATAATGGTTTTGCCGATGTTTTTCTGCCAAATTTTGACGGTACACAGGCCGTCTGAAGGGATTTTGGATTTATCGACCAAACCTTGTTCGATGGCAAATGCGCCCACGGCGGCGGTCAGATTACCGCAGTTGCCGCTCCAATCGACAAAAGGTTTGTCGATGGAAACTTGTCCGAACAAGTAATCGACATCGTGATCGGCGCGTTCGGATTTATCCAAAATCACGGCTTTACTGGTGGACGAACTGGCATTACCCAAACCATCAATCTGTTTGCCGTAAGGGTCGGGACTGCCGAGTACGCGCAAGAGGATTTTGTCGCGTGCCTCGCCTGCTTCCTGCGCAGCAGCCGGCAGATCGGTACGTTTGAAGAAAATGCCTTTGGATGTACCGCCGCGGTAGTAAACGGCTGGAATTTTAATTTGCGGCATTTCGAGTTCTCCTTTGTATTTCTAGTATGGTTTTTTCAGACGGCCTCTCAAACATTCGAGGCCGTCTGAAAACCTTTTTGAGCGTAGCCTGGGTATTTTGACTTACGCTGCATTTCCTTCTAAAAAGTCTTGTGCGAAACGTTGCAATACGCCACCGGCTTCATATACCAACACTTCTTCTGCGGTATCGAGGCGGCAGGTAACCGGAACTTCGACAGTTTCGCCGTTTTTACGGTGAATCACGAGTGTCAGGTCGCAGCGCGGCGTGCGTTCGCCGACAACGTCGTAGGTTTCCGTACCGTCCAGTTGCAGGGTGTGGCGGTTGGTACCCGGTTTGAACTGCAGCGGCAACACGCCCATACCGATCAAGTTGGTGCGGTGGATACGCTCGAAGCCTTCGGCAACAATCGCTTCCACGCCGGCTAGGCGTACGCCTTTTGCAGCCCAGTCGCGGCTTGAGCCTTGACCGTAGTCCGCGCCGGCAATGATGATGAGCGGTTGTTTACGGTTCATATAGGTTTCGATGGCTTCCCACATACGCATCACTTGACCTTCAGGTTCAACGCGTGCCAGCGAACCTTGGCGTACGCTGCCGTCTTCGTTTCTCACCATTTCGTTAAACAGTTTCGGATTGGCGAAGGTTGCGCGTTGGGCGGTCAAGTGGTCGCCGCGGTGGGTTGCGTAAGAGTTGAAGTCTTCTTCAGGCAAACCCATTTTTGCCAAATATTCGCCTGCGGCACTGCTGGACAAAATCGCATTGGACGGTGAGAGATGGTCGGTGGTGATGTTGTCGGGCAAAATCGCCAGCGGACGCATACCGCTCAATGTGCGTTCCCCTGCCAATGCGCCTTCCCAGTAAGGCGGGCGGCGGATATAGGTGGACATTGGACGCCAGTCGTACAACGGGCTTGGTGCTTTTTGTGCTGTGCCGGTGTCGAACATTGGAATATAAACGTCGCGGAATTGTTGCGGTTTCACATATTCGGCAACGATGGCATCGATTTCTTCGTCGGTAGGCCAGATGTCTTTCAGGCGGATTTCGCGGCCGTCTGCAACACCGAGTACGTCGTTTTCAATATCGAAACGGATGCTGCCTGCCAGCGCGTAGGCAACGACCAACGGAGGCGAAGCGAGGAAAGCTTGTTTCGCATACGGATGGATACGGCCGTCAAAGTTGCGGTTGCCGGACAGTACGGCGGTAGCGTACAAATCGCGGTCAATGATTTCTTTTTGGATTTTCGGATCCAGCGCGCCGCTCATGCCGTTACAGGTGGTACATGCGAAGGCAACGATACCGAAGCCGAGTTTTTCCATTTCAGGCAACAGGCCTGCTTCTTTCAAATAGATTTCGGCTACTTTTGAACCCGGGGCAAATGAAGATTTCACCCAAGGTTTGCGTTTCAAGCCAAGACGGTTGGCATTGCGTGCCAACAGCGCGGCGGCGACAACGTTGCGCGGATTGGAAGTATTGGTACATGAAGTAATTGCGGCAATAACCACTGCACCGTCAGGCATTTGGCCGTCTGAAGGCTCTTCGTAAGGTTTAGCCAAGCCTTTGCTGGCCAAATCGGCGGTCGCAAAACGGGCATGCGGGTTACTTGGGCCTGCCATGTTGCGCGTTACGCTGCTCAAATCAAATTTCAATACGCGAGGATAAACGGCGGTTTTCAAGGCATCTGCCCACAAGCCTGCGGTTTTGGCGTAGGTTTCCACCAATTTCACTTGCGCGTCGTCGCGACCAGTCAGTTTCAAATAATCAATGGTTTGCTCATCAATAGCGAACATCGCGGCAGTCGCGCCGAACTCAGGGGTCATGTTGGAAATGGTGGCACGGTCGCCGATAGACAGGCTTCTTGCGCCCTCGCCGAAGAATTCGACAAATGCGCCAACCACGCGCTCTTTACGCAAGAATTCAGTCAGTGCCAACACGATATCGGTGGCAGTAATGCCCGGCTGGCGTTTTCCGGTCAGATCAACGCCGACGATATCAGGCAGACGCATCATGGAGGCACGACCCAACATTACGGTTTCGGCTTCCAAACCGCCCACGCCTACGGAAATCACGCCCAATGAATCGACGTGCGGCGTATGTGAGTCAGTACCGACGCAGGTATCAGGGAATGCCACGCCGTTTTTGACTTGGACAACCGGAGACATTTTTTCCAAGTTGATTTGGTGCATAATGCCGTTGCCCGCCGGAATCACGTCCACATTTTCAAAGGCGGTTTTTGTCCAGTTGATGAAGTGGAAACGGTCTTCGTTACGTCTGTCTTCGATTTCGCGGTTTTTGCGGAAGGCATCGGGATCGTAACCGCCGCATTCAACGGCCAAAGAGTGGTCGACGATGAGCTGGGTTTGCACCACAGGATTCACTTTGGAAGGATCGCCGCCTTTTTCGGCAATCGCATCGCGCAGGCCTGCCAAATCCACCAACGCTGTCTGACCCAGAATATCGTGACACACCACGCGCGCCGGATACCAAGGGAAGTCGATTTCCTGTTTTCCCTCAATCAGCTGGCCCAGCCAGCTTTGCAGCGTAGGCAGGTCGACTTTGTCTGCGCGGTTGACCAAGTTCTCAGCCAAGATGCGGCTTGTATAAGGCAGCTTGTCGTAAGAGCCTGGTTTGATGTCTTCACACGCCTGACGCGCGTCGTAATATTCCAAATCCGTACCGGGCAAAGCTTTGCGGTAACGTTGGTTGGCAGTCATGTCGGTTCTCCTAAATCTATTCTTTTTTTGGTTTTGGAGTTTCAGACGGCCTGTTGATTCGGACCTTCAGGCCGTCTGAAACCATAAATTCTGTTTTATTGCTTGTTGTCTGAAATCTATTCGCGGTATGAAAAAAAATTGCTGCTCCGCTACCATCATTCCCGTATAGACGGAAATCCAAACTAAATCTTTCAGCACTCTTTATAGCAGAACATTTCAACTTTTGAATTTCTGCCTGTATGGGAATGACGACAGCAGAGCAGCATGTTTTCCAAACGGCCGGCTCTCTCTCTCGCATACTGCACTAGGCCGTCGAAAAACGAAAACTTAATTTATTCATTGTTTTCAAACGGCATTTCGAGATGGGGCGGGCAGGCGGCCCACCCTGCTGTGATGTGTATCAGCGGTTTTCAATCTCCACGAATGCCAAATCTTCAGGGCCTGTGTAGTTTGCGCTCGGACGGATGATTTTGCCGTCTTTGCGTTGCTCGAGAACGTGTGCGCTCCAACCGGTTGTACGGGAAATCACGAACAGCGGTGTGAACATAGCGGTCGGTACGCCCAATTTTTGGTAGGAAACGGCGGAGAACCAGTCTAGATTCGGGAACATTTTTTTCTCTTCCCACATCACGCTCTCCAAGCGTTCGGCAATGTCAAAGAGGCGCATATCGCCGGTTTCTTTGCTCAAACCGCGTGCCACTTCTTTAATGACAACGTTGCGAGGGTCGGAAATGGTGTACACCGGATGACCGAAACCGATCACGATTTCTTTGCGACCGATGCGTTCGCGGATGTCGGCTTCGGCTTCGTCGGCATTGCGGTAGCGTTTTTGAATATCGTAAGCCACCTCGTTCGCACCACCGTGTTTCGGACCTTTCAACGCGCCGATTGCACCGGTGATACAGGAATACATATCCGAACCCGTACCGGCAATCACGCGGGCGGTGAAGGTGGAGGCGTTGAACTCATGCTCCGCATACAGAATCAGTGAAACGTGCATGGCTTTAATGTGTGATTCGCTTGGACGTTTGCCGTGCAACAGGTGCAGGAAATGGCCGCCGATGGTGTCTTCGTCGCTTTCAACTTCAATGCGTTTGCCGTTGTGCGAATATTGATACCAATACAACAAGATGCTGCCGAGGCTGGCGATCAGTTTGTCGGCGATGTCGCGCGCTTCGCTTTCCGGATGGCTTTCACGTTCAGGATGAACGCAGCCCAGCATGGATACGCCGGTACGCATCACGTCCATCGGATGGGTATGTGCAGGCAGGCTTTCCAAAACTTTAATCACACGGATAGGCAGGCCGCGCATGGATTTGAGCTTGGTTTTATAAGCGGCCAGCTCGAATTTATTGGGCAGATGGCCGTGAATCAGCAGGTGGGCGACTTCTTCAAACTCGCATTTTTGTGCCAAATCCAAGATGTCGTAACCGCGATAGCTCAAATCGTTGCCGGTACGGCCAACGGTACACAATTCGGTATTACCGGCCGCAACGCCGGAAAGCGCAACGGATTTTTTAGGTTTGAAAGTCGGGGTTTGCGTAGTTGCAGTCATGGTATTTCTCCTTTGTATTTTTATGGGGTTTTATTTTTTCAGACGGCCGATGCGGATTTGCTGAAAGGTCGTCTGAAAGCGGTAAATCATTTTTGAAACAATTTATCCAGTTTTTGCTCGAAGGCATGATAGTTCAGATACTCGTACAGCTCGGCACGGGTTTGCATACTGTCAACCACCGCCGCCTGAGTGCCATCGCGCATAATCGCTTCATAAACATTCAAAGCGGCTTTGCTTGCGGCGCGGAATGATGACAGCGGATACAGCACCAGCGACACGCCGTTTTCAGCCAGCTCGCTTTGGGTATAAAGCGGTGTAGCACCAAACTCGGTAATGTTGGCCAATACAGGGACTTTCACCGCGTCCGCAAATTGGCGGTACATGTTCAAATCGGTCATGGCTTCAGGGAAAATCATGTCCGCACCGGCTTCCACGCAAGCTTGGGCGCGTTCGATGGCGGCATCCAAACCTTCCACCGCCAGCGCATCGGTACGCGCCATAATCACGAAGTTCTCATCCACGCGCGCATCGACGGCAGCTTTGATACGGTCGACCATTTCATCTTTAGAAACAATGGCTTTGTTCGGACGGTGGCCGCAGCGTTTTTGCGCTACCTGATCTTCGATGTGAACCGCTGCAACACCGGCGCGTTCAAAGTTGCGAATCGTACGAGCGATATTGAACGCTCCGCCCCAACCCACATCGATGTCCACCAGCAAAGGCGTATCCACGTTATCCGTAATGCGTCGCGCGTCGATCAGCACATCTTCCATTGTGGTAATGCCCAAATCAGGGATACCGCAAGAGCAGGCTGCCACGCCGCCGCCGGACAGATAAATCGCCTTGAAACCGCTTTGGGTGGCCAATCGCGCAAAATAAGCATTGACGCAACCGACGACGGCAAGAGGATTCGATTCTTTCACGGCTTGACGGAAACGCGCTCCGGCAGAGTGTTGGCTCATCATATTTCTCCTTTATAGACTTTTATCAGTATCAATCGGACGGCTCGGTTTTCTCCAAACCAGAAACGAACCGTTTAAAAAGAAACAATCGTTTCAAAAACTGTTTTCAGACGGCCTGTAAAATTTCCATTATCAACCATCTAAAAATTTAAAATTAATAAAAACAAATAGTTATCAAAACTATTGAATACAATAAGGCTGAAGCGGAGGTATTTGTTTTTTAAATATTATTAATCAGTATATGAATGCAACAGGGGAAAGAAGTTTTAAAACCCGAAGTGTTTGTGGGAATGCGGAAACTAGATTCGGGTTGAGAGCCTTCAGACCGCCGCGACTGGCAATAAGCAGACGACGACGGGATCGGCGGAGAGGGGAGAAAATCTATAACAAGAGAGAGTGGTTTGATACAGATTCATGATGATGTTCCTTTGTAGTGCGATGTAGTTTTTTATTTATGGAAACAAATTTAAAAAATAAAATCGGACTTGTCAAACACTTTTTTCAAAAATTTTATAAAAAATTCAGTTACTAATAAATGATTCTTTAGCAACAAACATAAAAAACGGACAGTCCCTGCCACATCAAACCCTGATGTAGCCTGGCTTCTGTCCGTTTTGTATTTTTGGTTTATAGTCAGAATGATTGTAAACAATCCATCAAAAAATAATTTATAATTGATTCATTTATAAGGAATTTTTAAATACGTTATCAAAAAAATTAGATTTTTTTAGCCTATGGCCGTTCAGACGGCCTTCTCCGGATGGCTAATTCGCGCTAAATGCCGTCTGAAAAGTCTGTTTGCCGACGGTAATATCGGCAGTGTAATCATGGCGGCCCTCGACACAAAATGGCAAGCGGATTTGCAAAGCCTGCCAGCTTCGCGGAGATTGTTTAGTCAGGTTATAGCGGTTGAAGCCCATGTCCATGTTTTTCATACTGAAACTGATACTGACCGCGCCCGTATTTTGCGGAACATTCTCTATCACGATATCAAACGGCTCGTGCGTATTGATGGATGTCGCACGCACTTTTGAACCGTCAGGCAGGACGCAGCCTTGTGTTAAATTACATTCGACTACTTTTGTTTTTGATTGCTGTTGCTGCCACCAATCCAAGAGCAGAAGTTTGGCCGCCGCAAACACAATCAGTAAAACAGCGGCAATCAAAAGCTTTTGATTTTTACTCATTTCAGACGGCCTCAATGTCATTATCGGTCAAAACGGCATGCGCACCCATGCTCTGCCACTGTTCGCGATAAATGGAAACCAGACTTTCCGGAGCTGCCACAATCAGCGGCATCGCCACGCCTTGCGCCAAAATATCGGCAACTTGCCCGGTGGCCGCTTCATCAGCCACTTTCCAAACAACGGCATCCGCATTTTGCACCTGCCGCCATTGTTCGGCATTTTCAATGATTGGCCACACACTGAGCGCTTCTATAGGTTTGCCTTGCTGCCAATCGGCAAATTCCAACAATACGGCAGATGCGCTTTGATACTGAGTCAACATATATGGCACAACATGATATTCGCCCATGTTGTTTTGACCGCTCAAGCCGCTTTTCAGACGGCCTTGAAGCTGGCGCGGAATAGATAGTGAGCGTAACAATGCGCTATTGGCAGGCAACATCGGCGCAACGGTAAAATCCCCTGCCTTTTGCCATGCCCATTTCTGCCCTTCCCTCGATTGAATTTCGCCTGTCCATTGGTCGGCTTCTACCCATAAAAAATGCAGGCGTACATGTGCGTGTTCGTAGGAATGGACTTTGGTCAGCCACGGCGTAGCGGCAAGGATACGGATGCCGAGTTCTTCTTCAAATTCGCGTTGCAAAGCTTGAAAATCGCTTTCGCCGGCTTCCACCTTGCCGCCGGCAAATTCCCAATAGCCGGCATACGGCTTGCCCTCCGGGCGGGAACTGAGCAGGTAGCGGCCGTTTTGGTCGAGCAAAATTCCGGCAACCACTTGCACCAAGGGACGTGTGTCTTCAGTCATCATGAGATTATTCTTAATATGCGGCAGGCGGCGACACCTGCCGATTTATGCGTAAAAAAAAACGATGTCGGGCCTATGCGCCCGACTTTCAACAAATACCTAACCCTTCAGGCCGTCTGAAAAGGATGCTCTATTTCAGAATACTTAAATCCGGCCTTATTTTTCCGCAATGACAAAAGCCATAACGGTATCTTCTTCATCGCTCATACTGAGATGGCAGCTTCGGATACCCTGTTCTTCCAGCCATTTGCTCAAAACCGGTGCAAAAAACAACTCAGGTTTGCCCAATGCGTCATGTCCGACACCGATATTGCGGAAAGAGACTACGCCGCGTATGCCCGTACCGACGGCTTTGGCAAAAGCTTCTTTGGCGGCAAAGCGTTTGGCAAGATAGTTGACCGGTTTGCCTGCCTGTGGAAACTCCAACAGCTCTTCCGGGCTGAGAATGCGTTGCGCAAATGCCAGTCCGAATTTTTTGTTCAAACGGATAATACGTTTGAGGGAAACAATGTCTGTACCTATTCCGTAAATCATGGGTCTGCTCCTTATTTAAATAGTCAGGCCGTCTGAAAGTGTGGATACCGGCCAAAGCAAACCGCTTTAGCCTGTATGGCTGATGCCGTTAAGGCAGCATTCTGGCTCTGAACATGACTTCCTTCATTTGGCGGACCGCTTCAGGCAGGCCAAGGAAGAGTGCTTGGGAAATCAGCGAATGACCGATGTTCAACTCGCGGATGGCGAGAATTTGAGCAATCGGCGTTACGTTGTGAATGGTCAGGCCGTGTCCGGCGTTGACGATCAAGCCCAAATCGCTGGCGTAATGCGCACCGTTTTGAATGCGCTCGAATTGTTTCATCTGCTCGGCGTGGCCGTGTGCATCGGCATACGCACCGGTATGCAACTCGATAACGGGCGCGCCGACATCATAAGCGGCCTGGATTTGCGCGTTGTCGGCATCGATAAACAAGGACACGCGGATACCTGCGTCGGTCAAAATTTTGGTGAACTCAGCCACTTTATCCTGTTGCGCCAATACGTCCAAACCGCCTTCGGTAGTTACTTCTTGACGTTTTTCAGGCACGAGGCACACATCTTCCGGCATGACGTTGAGCGCGTTTTCCAGCATTTCTTCCGTCAGCGCCATTTCCAAATTCAGACGCGTGCGGATGGCGTTTTTAACGGCGAACACGTCAGCATCTTTAATATGGCGGCGGTCTTCACGCAAGTGCATGGTAATCAAATCTGCGCCGTGGGTTTCCGCAATCAGCGCCGCCTCGACAGGGCTGGGATAAATCGTACCGCGCGCATTGCGGATGGTGGCGATATGGTCGATGTTTACGCCTAACAACATAATTAATGTCCTTTCTTTAAGGTTTCAGACGGCCTGAGCCATTACCTATCAAAGGCCGTCTGAAAAAAATTCAACTGCCCAAGCCAAACTGCTGCAACTGCTGCAAAACCTGCCGAGACTTGATGCCCTCGGGTAGAAGGTTGTCAATCAAAAGCCGCGTTACTTTCAAAGCCTGCCCCAGACTTTCCTGATGAACAAAACTGCCTTCCCTTAAATCGATTAAAGTTGCACCCAATACGGCAACGCCCTTATTGATCGCGTGAAAACTGTCGGCCTCGGCCAGGGGCACCACAGCTTCTTCCGGTGTGAGCCAATAAGTTTCTTCGCCGTTGATTTCATTGCCGTTGCCATCATGGAACAAATCGGGGGCAAAGCCCAAGCGTGTCAGTAGCGTCCATTCAAAACGGCGCAAAGCGGCAATGTGGTTGGCCTCGCAACAAATGGTTTTCATGGTTTCCGCCAAAACATCGTAAAGCTCGGGCAACGGATCTTCGCGGACGGTCAACTTCAGCATCAGCTCGTTCACATACAATCCGCTGAACAAAGCTCTGCCCTGCGGCTGCGGCCAACCGCCTATCCATTCGGCGCGATGCAGGGTCTTCAACTCTTGCGAGCCATACCAAGACGCGCTCACCGGCACAAACGGCACCAACACGCCGCGCAATTCGCTCTGTCGTTTACGCGCGCTTCTAGCCAACAAAGCCACCCGCCCATAACGGCGGCTGAAAGTCTCCACCCACAAGCTGCTCTCGCGCCACGGGGCGGAGGCAAGCAGAAAGATAGGTTCGTGGTTGATGCGGTTCGGTTGCGCCATAAGGGTTTGGAAAGATAAAGATTGTGTCGATTATAACGGAAAATCGACACAAAAGGCCGTCTGAAAGGCCTGCTTCTGTGAACAACGCCTGAAAACCTTTATAATCCGTTTTCAATAATTTTCCGATTTTGTTGACTTTATGCCGAAATTCCAGCTCAAATCCACGCTTTCCATACTTTCTCTCGCCCTGTTACCCGCCTGCTCCTTGGTGAAATACCAACCCGTTGCTGGTATTGATGCAGTCGATTTGAAGCAAGGCTACCGCTTTGAAACCAGCAAACTCCAGCGGGAAGACGATGACGATACCTTAATTGTCGTCATGTTTTCAGGCGGAGGAACACGTGCGGCGGCGTTGGGTTACGGCGTTTTAGAACAGCTCAACCAGCAGCAGGTAACCATCGGCGGCAAAAGAAAATCCTTGCTGGCCAACGTCGATGTCGTTGTTGGCGTATCTGGCGGCTCGGTTTTGGCAGCTTATTTTGCACTCAAGGGCGAAGAAACCATTCCCTTGTTTTATAAACGTTTCCTACACCAAAACTTCCAACGCCAAGTCATCAAACAAGCCTTTTCCATGTCCAACCTGCCCCGACTGGCCTCGCCTGAATACGGACGCGGAGATTTGTTGCAGGAGCAGTTTGAAAACTATCTTTTCGGCAAAGCCACTTTCCGCGATTTGGAAAAACACGGCAAAGGCCCGTTTGCCATCATTTCCGCCACCGATATGGGCATAGGCGAACGCTTCAACTTCACGCAGGAATACTTTGATCCGATGTGTATCGACCTGGGCAACCTCCGCATCGCCCGCGCCGTCGCCGCATCCAGCTCCGTCCCCATGGTCTTTGCACCGATTACCCTAAACAACAACGGCGGACGCTGCAACTACACGCCGCCGATTAAAATCGAAGATGCAGAAGATAGCGAAACAGGCAGACAACAAAGCCGCACCATAAAAGAATTTTACGAGCGCTTCCAAAAATACGCAGACGGGAAAAACCGACCCTACATCCACCTGATAGACGGCGGCCTGACTGACAATCTGGGCATGCGCAGCCTTTTGGATATGACGGAAATGTATCCGGAAAAAATCCTGACAAACAAAATCCTGCAAAACAACATCCGCCATATCGTTGTCATCAACGTCAATGCGCAAAACCAAGTCAGCAGCAATTTGGACAAAACCGCGGCCGTTCCCGGTTTCCGCGACGTCGTCTCCTCCATCGTCAATATCCCCATCGACCAAAACTCGCAAGAATCCCTGCGCCGTTTCCGCGCCTTCGTCGATCAGTGGAATAAAGACAAACAGACTGACGGCATCAGTTTCTCCTTCGTCAGCCTCAACCTCAAAGACCTCCCTCCTTCCGAGTTAAGGGAAAAAGTATTGAACATTCCGACCAGTTTTTATCTGCCGCCGGAAGATGTGGACAACCTGCGTACCGCCGCTGCCGAACTGATGAAGCAATCGTTGGACTACCGCAACCTGCTGACAGAATTTGCAGCACACCACAATCCCGACGCCATCTTTGCCGAACCGCCGCCGGACGCTAAAGATTTCAAACCGTTAAACGAAAAAGAAACACAGAAACAATCTGTTCCATAAAGTATTGCTCTGTTAAAATAGAAAAATAGATCTCAACCCCTTCAGACGGCCTCAGAGATAAAGGCCGTCTGAAACAAAATATCAAAAACAGTATACAACCATGACCGAAAAAAACAAGCCTATCGTTACCGATATCGACCGCCCCATCCTCGTTCCGCCCGGCGGCCATAAAAAAGTCCTGCTGCATTCCTGCTGCGCCCCGTGCAGCGGCGAAGTAATGGAAGCCCTGCTTGCCAGCGGCATCGACTACACCATTTATTTTTACAACCCCAATATCCATCCGCACAAAGAATATATGCTGCGCAAAGAAGAAAACATGCGCTTTGCGGATAAATTCGGCATTCCCTTCATCGACAAAGACGACGACTACGAAAACGACCGCAAAGAATGGTTTGCCAAAGCCAAAGGCATGGAATTTGAACCCGAACGCGGTATCCGTTGCACCATGTGTTTCGATATGCGTTTTGAAAAAGCAGCCCAATACGCCCATGAAAACGGCTTCCATGTATTCACCAGCTCACTGGGCATTTCACGCTGGAAAGACATGAAACAGATCAACGGCTGCGGCCATCGCGCTGCTGAGCCTTACGATGACCTGGTTTATTGGGATTTCAACTGGCGCAAAGGCGGCGGCAGCGCACGCATGATTGAAATCAGCAAACGCGAACATTTCTACCAACAAGAATACTGCGGTTGCGCCTATTCCCTGCGCGACTCCAATGCCCACCGCAAATCACAAGGCCGCATCCCCATCAAGCTGGGCGTGTTGTATTACGGCGATGAATCCACCCAATACGAGCCTCAAGCCGAAAACAAAATCATCGTTGAGAAATAAAAATTAAAGGCTGTCTGAAACATTCAGACGGCCTTTATTCAAATCAGCCGATTAACGGCGGCGGAATTTGCCGTGATCAAAATCATCAAATGCCTGATAAGCGGCTTGGCATTGAATTTTTTGCTCGGCATAAGGCAAACCGCGGAACGCTTTTGCCGCTTTATGGTTTTCCCTCAACTCGGCCTTGTTGCCTTTGTAGCGATACCAAGCGGCACGGCGCTCAAGGTATCTCTTACAGGCAGGATGCAATTTGTTTTTCTTCGCCTGCTGGTGTTTGCTCACATGATGGCCATGCGGTTTGGCCGCCGCTTCGGCAGAGTAAGTGCCCAAGCTTAATACGGCAACCGCCGCCAGTGCGGAACCTAAATTTTTCAACATTAACATGATTCGCCTCCTAAATAGTTTTTCCATTAGTATGTTTCGCCAGGGCACCGGCAAAACACCCATTTTTTACATGACAAAAATGTGGTTAATTACTACATCATACTACTTGCTTTGCAAAATTTAACACACCTTCCATTTAGACGAAACCTGAATATAAATTTCTTTATTTCATAAGCCTCTAGCCAATGTCTGGCCAAATGTGATGCAAACGCAAAATAATGCCAAATCGCCACAAAGCCACATAAAATCTAGTTTAAGCCTCCCATCCCCTAATCCACACCCCGAAAAAAGCGCATTGTCAAGTCTAGTTAAACAAAGAAAAATACATTATATTGTGCCGTTCAAAGCAATCACATACCGTATCTTGTGTTTTTTAATGGGAAGACTGAACAATGAATGCAGCAACGAATATTAAAGTAACCAAACGCGACGGACGCTTGGAAGATATCAATTTAGACAAAATCCACCGTGTTGTTACTTGGGCGGCGGAAGGCTTACAAAACGTCTCCGTATCGCAAGTCGAGCTCAAATCACATATTCAGTTTTACAACGGTATCCGTACCGACGACATCCATGAGACCATCATCAAGGCCGCGGCCGACCTGATCTCACAAGATACGCCCGATTATCAATATCTGGCTGCCCGCCTCGCCATTTTCCATCTGCGCAAAATCGCTTATGGCGAATTCGAACCGCCTCACCTCTACGATCACGTTAAAAAACTGACCGAAGCAGGCAAATACGACCGCCACATCATCGCAGATTACAGCTGCGAAGAATTCGACGAGCTAAATGCCTATATCGACCACAGCCGCGACATGACCTTCTCTTATGCTGCCGTGAAACAGCTGGAAGGCAAATATCTGGTTCAAAACCGCGTTACCCGCCAAATTTATGAAACGCCGCAGTTTTTATACATTTTGGTGGCCATGTGTCTCTTCAGCAAATATCCGAAAGAGACCCGTTTGGATTACGTCAAACGTTTTTATGACGCCGTTTCCACATTCAAAGTATCGCTGCCTACACCCATCATGAGCGGCGTGCGTACGCCTACCCGTCAATTCTCAAGCTGCGTATTGATTGAATGCGACGACAGCCTCGACTCCATCAACGCCACCACCAGCGCGATTGTAAAATACGTTTCCCAACGAGCAGGCATCGGCATCAATGCCGGCCGTATCCGCGGCTTGGGCAGCGAAATCCGTGGCGGCGAAGCACAACACACCGGCTGTATCCCATTCTTCAAAATGTTCCAAGCGGCGGTTAAATCCTGCTCGCAAGGCGGCGTACGCGGCGGCGCGGCAACCTTGTTCTACCCATTGTGGCACATCGAAGCCGAAAGTCTGTTGGTATTGAAAAACAACCGCGGCGTAGAAGACAACCGTATCCGCCAACTGGACTACGGCGTACAAATCAACCGCCTGCTGTACACCCGTTTGATCAAAGGCGGCAATATTACCCTGTTCTCGCCGAATGAAGTTCCGGGTTTGTATGATGCCTTCTTCGCCGATCAAGACGAATTCGAGCGCCTCTACACTCAATACGAGCAAGATCCAAACATCCGCAAACGTACTTTGCCGGCAACAGAATTGTTCTCCACCCTGATGCAGGAACGCGCCGGTACCGGTCGTATCTACATCCAAAACGTTGACCACTGCAACACGCACAGCCCGTTTGATCCGCGCGTTGCGCCTGTTCATCAGTCCAACTTGTGCATGGAAATCGCCCTGCCAACCAAACCGCTGGACAACATCAACGACGCAGAAGGCGAAATTGCCTTGTGTACCCTGTCCGCCTTCAACTTGGGCGCATTGAACAACTTGGACGAACTGGAAGAACTCGCCGATTTGACCGTACGAGCACTTGATGCCCTCTTGGATTATCAAGACTATCCGGTTGCAGCAGCACGCACCGCAACCATGAACCGCCGCACACTCGGCATCGGCGTCATCAACTACGCCTACTATCTGGCAAAAAACGGCGTACGTTACAGCGACGACTCCGCGCTCGGCCTGACCCACCGCACCTTTGAAGCCATGCAGTATTACCTGCTCAAAGCATCGGTAAACCTTGCCAAAGAATACGGCGCATGCCCGCTGTTCAACCAAACCGTTTATTCGCAAGGCAAACTGCCTATCGACACCTACAAAAAAGACTTGGACGCCGTGTGCAACGAGCCTTTGCACTACGACTGGGAAAGCCTGCGCGCCGACATCGTCAAATACGGCCTGCGCAACTCTACCCTGACCGCACTCATGCCGTCTGAAACCAGCTCGCAAATTGCCAACGCCACCAACGGCATCGAGCCGCCACGCGGATTGGTAACGGTTAAAGCATCGAAAGACGGTATTTTGAAACAAGTCGTACCGGAATTTGAAACCCTGAAAGATGCCTACGAAACCCTGTGGCAGCTTCCCGGCAACGAAGGCTACCTGAAACTTGTCGGCGTAATGCAAAAATTCGTCGATCAATCGATTTCCGCCAATACCGCCTACGACCCGAACAAATTTGAAGGCAGCAAAGTTTCCATGAAACAAATGCTGAAAGACCTACTTACCGCCTATAAATACGGCGTCAAAACCCTGTACTACCACAACACCCGTGACGGTGCGGACGATACGCAGACCGATATTCAGGATGACGGCTGCGCAGGTGGGGCCTGTAAGATTTAATAAGGGGGATTTTCAGACGGCCTTTTGGTTAAAAAGGTCGTCTGAAAAGATTAAGGGAATAATAAAATGTCTATTACATATTTTGATAACCCAGCACGTAGATTATTGACTATACTCACAAAGGCTAAGCTTATCCCTATAAATGAAAGTGCATTCTCGGCATGGAGAGAAATATTCGATTTGTCTGATGATACTGCTACAAAAGACATTTTGATGAAAATTGGTAAGCTTTATAAACTGTTAGAAGAAGTGAATGAATTTATTAAGGTAACAGCACCGAATAGTCTTGAAGACAATAATTATTGGACTACTCAAGTTTTGTACTTCTTGGCCCAGAGTAACTTGAGTAACTTGAATAAATCATGGGCTGATTCCATATGTTATATAGATGAGCATACAATAAAATACCTAAGAATGACTGTCCAAATTATAGATTTTAATCTAGATAAAACTCAGAATAATCATTTGAAAAATCTAGATACCAATAAAATAAAAGATATTAATGGAAGTATTAAAAAATTGTATGAAGAAGTTCTGAATTCTGATTTAAATGAACAATTAAAAATATCAGTATTGAAATATTTATCCAGACTAATTCAAACTCTTGAAGAATATTGGATTACAGGTAGTGAGGCAGTTTTGGAGGCAATAGAATTAACTATTGGTCATATGACTATTGATTCTAAATATAGGGAGTTTATGACTAAAGAACCTTTAGGTAGCAGCATTATGCAGAAGGTTAGTGATATCATAGTAATTATGACTGCTACTAAGGGCTTTTTAGAAATTATAGAAAAAACGAAGTTATTGCTAAATTAAAATATTTATTATAGTTTAGCAAATTTTATAGATTTAAGGCATGTAAGTTTAAGACGCATTATTTAGCTAAATAAGTTTAGAAGATCGTCTGAAATCCATCTGCATAAATTGTAATCAAACCGAGAAAAAACCATGTCCTGCGAACACCTGTCTATGTCATACAGCACCTTTTCCAAAACCAAAAACGATGCGCTGAAAGAGCCGATGTTTTTTGGTCAACCGGTAAATGTTGCCCGTTATGACCAGCAGAAATACGAAGTATTTGAAAAACTGATCGAAAAACAATTATCTTTCTTTTGGCGTCCGGAAGAAATCGACGTGTCGCGCGACCGTATCGACTACGCCAATCTGCCCGAACACGAAAAACATATTTTCATCAGCAATTTGAAATACCAAACCCTGCTCGATTCGATCCAAGGCCGCAGCCCGAATGTTGCGTTCTTGCCTTTGGTGTCGATTCCCGAACTGGAAACTTGGATTGAAACGTGGAGCTTCAGCGAAACCATCCACTCGCGCAGCTATACCCACATCATCCGCAATATCGTAAATGATCCGTCAGTCGTGTTCGATGATATTGTGCAAAACAAATACATCATCGCCCGTGCTGAAGACATTGCCTGCTATTACGATGATTTGATTGAATACACTCAGTATTACAATCTGTTGGGCGAAGGTTCGCACAATATCGGCGGCAAGCTTGTTACCGTATCTTTGCGTGAGTTAAAGAAAAAGCTCTATCTCTGCCTGATGTGCGTCAACGTATTGGAAGCCATCCGCTTCTACGTTTCATTCGCCTGCTCGTTCGCCTTTGCCGAGCGCGAATTGATGGAAGGCAACGCCAAAATCATCAAACTGATTGCCCGTGACGAAGCCCTGCACCTGACCAGCACCCAGCATATGCTCAACCTGATGCGTGCCGGTGCCGATGATCCTGAAATGGCTGAAATTGCGAATGAATTGCAGGACGAGTGTTTCAACCTCTTCAAAAAAGCAGCCGAGCAGGAAAAAGAATGGGCGGCCTATCTGTTTAAAGACGGCTCAATGATTGGCCTGAACAAGGAAATTCTGGCTCAATACGTTGAATACATTACTAATCTGCGTATGCAGGCGGTTGGCCTTCCTGCCGGATTTGAAGGTGCGACCCAAAATCCGATTCCTTGGATCAACGCATGGCTGTCTTCTGACAATGTACAGGTTGCGCCGCAGGAAGTGGAAATTTCTTCTTACTTAATCGGTCAGATTGATTCGGAAGTCAGCGCGGACGATTTGGGCGATTTCGAGCTGTAAACCGCGTTTCAGACGGCCTTTGGGCGTAACCGGCCGTCTGAAAATCTCTTTTCAATCCTCAAGGTATAACCAAAAATGAAGATTTATGGCGACATTGCGGTAAAAGCAGCTGAATCATATTCTAAATATGAAGATATGGAACAAGCTTGGACAGAGATTGCGGCATCATTTCCCATCAAGGAGTCAATTAGAAAAAAAGGATGCCCAAAGAATGCATTTTTGGGATTGTGTCGTGCGGGGTTGGTTAAAGGAATCAACCCGGAAAAAGTCAAAACCAAACATTCCAAAAACGGAGAATATACCGTTGCAGCGGTCAGCCTTTTAAAAAATGATCCCGAATGGGCAAATCAGAAAAAATCCGTTTTCTGGCGCGAAATTGTGGGTAATGAAAAAAAATATAACAGCCAGCTTCATGTCGTTTTGGCCTTATGGGAAAAAGGCTTGATTATTTGAATTTATATATTTAAGGCCGTCTGAAACATTGTTCAGACGGCCTCTATGCCCTAAAACACACATGGCACTCATTAGCACACACGACAAAACCTTCCAACTCCAACAAGGCGAAACCTTATTGGAGGGCTTGGAGCGCACCGGACACGAGGTTGAATACCAATGTCGCAGCGGCTATTGCGGTTCATGCCGGGTCAAAATCTTGGATGGGAAAGTGTCTTATGATAATTTTCCGCTCGCCTTCATCGCGCCCGGAGAAATTTTGCCGTGCTGCTGTCGGGTTACTGAAGACATCAAGCTCGATTGTCGGGAGCGCATCAAAGAGCCGGATTTATTTGATGTCGATTTATTTGAAGACAAATAAAAATGCCGTCTGAACATTGTAGCCGAAATCTTTGATTTCATTTCCACCGTTCAGACGGCATTTTGTATGGTCAAGCTTATTTACGTTCGCCAATCGGCAAAACCGTCTTGCCGAAAGATTCGTTGATAACCTCTGCCGCTGCCAAGTAGAACGCACCAAGTGCAGTTACCAAGCCTAAGCAACCGCCGATATGGACAATGCTATGATTTTCCATGCCATCGCCAATGCCCAGGGCAAAGAAAGTCAGTGTCAAGAAAAAGAAAATACCGCTCAATACTTTAGGCTTGGTCAAGGTAGCCACAAACATCATCAGCGAAAACATACCCCATGCGCAGAGATACCAACCGATAAATGCCGGGGCTGTTTCACCTTTAAAAAAGATGGTAAACAAAGCCCATGTCCACCAGAAGGCGCCATAGCTGATAAAAGCGGTAAAGCCGAACGTATTGCCTTTCTTGAACTCAAACATACCGGCAATAACTTGGGCGATACCACCAAAGGCGAGAGCCATGCTCAAAACTAAGCCGACACCCTCTTGAGCAGTAAAAAAGCCGCCGTTAATCAGACTGAGCAACCAAGTTGTCAATGCAAAGCCACACAGGCCTACTGGACCTGGGTTCGCCAGGTTTTCTTTAGTAGCAGTCATTTTATTTCTCCTCTAGTTATTAGAAATAGGAAACCCATTGTTACAGGTTTAATTCAAAATTAAAAGAAATAAATTTAAAAAAAATCAGGCTGTCTGAAAAATATTTTTCAGACAGCCTTGAATATTAATAATTAAATTATCCCAAAATTGCCAAGATTTTCCTCAATTCATTAGCATCAATTTGGCCGGGCGCCGACGTTTTTTGTGCCGCGCCAAAGGTAACGGCCGAGCCGAAAGTCGAACCGGCCAAGCGGCTGACAGCTCCGGTTTTACCCATGGACATGGTAATAATCGGGCGGTCGATAATTTGTGAAGCATTATATGTCGCCTGCAACAGGGTCAACACATCTTGCGGCGATTGCGGCATAACGGCAATTTTGCAGATATCCGCGCCCCACTTGGCCATTGTTTTCAGACGGCCTGTAATGTCTGCTAAAGACGGCGTGGCTTGGAAAGCGTGATTGCAAAGCAAGGTGGCAGTTTGATGTTCATGTGCCAATGCGATGATTTTTTTGACGCCGCCCTCCTCGGCAAAAAGCTCGATGTCGATAATATCGGCTTGTTTGGAACAGATGATTTTCTCCAATAATTTAAAATAATAGTCTTCCGAACAAGGCGTATTGCCGCCCTCTTGCGCCCTTCTAAACGTAAACAACAAGGGCTTGTCAGGAAAAGCCTGTCGAACAATGCTTAATTGCTCGGCAATAAAATCGGCATCAAGCGCTTCTTGAAAAAAATCCGCACGAAATTCAATGATGTCAAAAGCCGTCTCTTTCAATACGCGCAAAGCCTGCGCCAATTCCTGCGTATTGGCAGCCACCAGCGGTACGGCAATTTTAGGCAGGCCTTTGCCGATCTCGATATTTTTGATGATGACAGATTTCATATTGTTCCTTTTTGCTGTTCAAGCCAATCAGTGCAGATGCTCGTAAATGGTTTCCGCCAAGGCTTTGCTGATGCCTTCCACTTTTTCCAAATCCTCGCGGCTAGCTGCAATCACGCCGCGCAGGCCGCCGAATCGGGTGAGCAATGCTTGGCGGCGTTTGCTACCTATACCGGGGATTTCGCTGAGTGAGGAAGTAACGCGCGCTTTATCGCGTTTTTTGCGGTGGCCTGTAATGGCAAAGCGGTGCGATTCATCGCGTACGGTTTGCAATAAATGCAAAGCCGGGCTGTTGGGCGGCAGGCGGAAAACTTCTCCGGTAAAAGGCAGTATGAGTTCTTCCATGCCGGCTTTGCGCTCGGGGCCTTTGGCGATACCGACCAAAGGAATGTGCAGCCCAAGTTCTTCCCATACGGATACGGCGACGCCGATTTGCCCTTTGCCGCCGTCAATCAATACGACATCGGGCCATTTGACGGCCTCGCCGTTGGCTTCGGCTTCCTGCATTTTGCCATAACGGCGCGTCAACACTTCACGCATGGCGGCGTAGTCGTCGCCGGGCTTGGCGGTCGTGATGTTGTAGCGGCGGTATTGCGAAGGCTGAATGTTTTGCTCATCGTACACAACGCAGGACGCAATAGTAGCCTCGCCTTGCGTGTGGCTGATATCGAAACATTCAAGGCGGTTGAGGCCGTCTGAATCCATGCCGAGGATTTTGGCCAGTTCATCAATACGGTGTTGCTGGCTGCTTTGTTGCAGGCGGCGTTGGGCAATCGCCATTTGTGCGTTTTGCTCCGCCATTTTCAACCAGACTTTGCGTTCGCCTATGGTTTTGGTGACAAATTGCATCTGCTTGCCGTGTTCTCCTTCCAAAGCCTCTTTCAGCGCATCGGGAACGGGAAAGTTGCTGATGATGATGTCGGGTTTGCTTTTGCCCAGATAATGTTGGGCGACAAAGGCTTCGGCGTAATCTTGTCCGTTTGGTTCGGGGTCGTTTTTGGTGTCGGGGAAAAAGCTTTTGTCGCCTACGTGCCGCCCGCCGCGGATGCTGACCCAGTGTATGCAGACCAGGCCGTCTGAAACTGCCAGCGCAAGCAAATCGATATCGTTTGGATTGTTCGGATTTTTGCTGTCGATAAACTGATTACTCTGCATGATGCCGAGTGCTTGAATTTGGTCGCGGTAACGGGCAGCTTCTTCAAATTGTAGATTCGCGGCGGCGGTTTGCATTTTGTGTTGCAAGGTGCGCGTCAATTCGTCGGTTTTGCCATTGAGGAAAGTCGCGGCTTCACGCACGCTGTCGCGATAATCTTCTTCGCTGATGTGGCCGACACAAGGCGCGGTGCAGCGTTTGATTTGGTACAGCAGACAAGGACGGTCGCGATGCTCGAATACACTGTCTTCGCAGGTACGCAGCATAAAGACTTTTTGCAACACTTGAATGCTGTCGCGCACGGCGTTGCTGTTCGGATACGGGCCGAAATATTGATTAGGCTTTTTCAGCGTGCCACGGTAATACGCCATTTGCGGATATTGATGGCCGCTGAGCATCAAATAAGGATAGCTTTTGTCATCGCGGAAAAGGATATTGTATTTCGGCGACAAGGCTTTAATGAAGTTGTTTTCGAGAATCAGTGCTTCGGCTTCGGAACGCGTGATGGTGGTTTCAATATGATGAACCTGTTTTACCATCAATGCGATGCGCGGCGAATGGTCGTTTTTTTGGAAATAGCTGGAAACGCGCCGCTTGAGATTGACCGCTTTGCCGACATACAAAACATTATTGTCTTCGTCAAAAAAACGGTACACGCCCGGCAGATTGGGCAGATTTTTCAGAAAAAGAGGTAAATCGAACGGTTCGGTTGCGCTCACGGGATTTTCTTTTGGAATAAGCAGGCCGTCTGAAAACTTTTCAGACGGCCTTTTTCATTGACGTTTAAGATTCTTGAGACGGAGTATCTTCAGCTTCTACCACTTGGTTTTCAGCTGCATCGGTTTCTAAAGGGGTTTCATCTTCAGCCTCTTCGGCCACGCGTTCCAAGCTGACCAAGGTTTCGCCTTCATCCAGATTAATCAGGCGGACACCGGCGGCTGCACGACCGGTCTCGCGGATTTGCTCAACTTTGGTACGAATCAGGACGCCGCCGCTAGTAATCAGCATCAGGTCGTCGGTTTCGCTGACCAAAGTCGCGGCAACCAAATCGCCGTTGCGCTCGCCGGTATTGATGGCGATATTGCCTTGTCCACCTTTGTTTTTACGGCTGTAATCGGCAATCGGGGTGCGTTTGCCATAGCCGTTGGCGGTAGCAGTCAATACTTGCAAATCGCTTTGTTCGGCTTCAGGGGCGAAGGTAATCAGGCTGACAATCTTGCCATCGGCCGGCAGGCGCATACCGCGCAAACCGCCGCTGCCGCGACCGGACGGACGGACACCGTGTTTGCCGCTTGGCAATGCGTTTTCGGCATTTTCATCATCCAGGCCGTCTGAATCTTCGTTTTCGGTTTCGATATCTGCATCTTCTGCTTCATCGTTACCGGATTTTTCCCAATATTCATTAAAGCGGATGGCTTTGCCCAAGTTGGAGAACAGCATAATATCGTCCGCACCGCCGGTTTGCGCTGCGCCGACCAAGTAATCGCCTTCTTTAAGCGCGATGGCTTTGATGCCTTGGCTGCGGACGTTTTTAAACGCAGACAGCTGGACTTTTTTCACCATGCCTTGTGCAGTGGCGAAGAAGACGTATTGGTCTTCCGGGAACTCGCGGACAGCCAAAATCGCGCTGACTTTTTCGCCCTCTTCCAATTGGATAACGTTATTAATCGGACGTCCGCGGCTGTTGCGGCCGCCTTCCGGCAGTTTGTACACTTTAATCCAATGGCACTTGCCCAAATTGGTGAAGCACATCAAATAATCATGCGTGTTGGCAACAAACAGGGTTTCGATAAAGTCTTCGTCTTTGGTTGCCGCTGCCTGTTTGCCGCGGCCGCCGCGACGTTGTGCCTGATAGTCGGTGGTCGGCTGGGTTTTGATGTAGCCGCCATGAGTCAGGGTAACGACCATTTCGCGTTGCGGAATCAGGTCTTCATCGGCGATATCGCCGCCAAACGGATTGATTTCGCTGCGACGCTCGTCGCCGAAGTTGGACTTGATGTCTGCCAATTCTTCGCGGATGATTTGGGTAACACGCTCAGGTTTGGAAAGAATATCCACGAAATCAATGATTTTGCTCATCAGGTTTTTATATTCGCCGACAATTTCTTCCTGATCGAGGCCGGTCAGGTTGCGCAGGCTCATACGCAGGATGGCATCGGCTTGCAATTCGCTCAGATAATAGCCTTGGCTGTGCAGCCCCAAATTCTCTGGCAAGCCTTCAGGGCGCATCATCTGCAGGTCCAAATCTGTACGGCTGAGCATGTCTTCAACCAAGCTGCTGCGCCATGGGCGGGACAGCAGTTTTTCTTTGGCTTCCGGCGCATTGGCAGATTCTTTAATCAGACGGATAATTTCGTCGATATTGGACAAAGCAACTGCTTTACCTTCTGCAATATGGCCTTCATGACGCGCTTTTTTCAAGCGGAACAAAGTACGACGTGTAACGACTTCGCGACGGTGGCGCAGGAACTCGGACAGAATTTGTTTCAGGTTCAGCAAACGCGGCTGGCCGTCAACCAAGGCCACCATGTTGATACCGAAGCTATCTTGCAGCTGGGTCAGTTTGTAGAGTTGGTTCAAAACGACTTCGGCATTTTCATTGCGTTTCAATTCAATCACGACACGCATACCGGATTTATCGGACTCATCGCGCAGGTCGGATACGCCTTCCAACGTTTTTTCGCGTACCAACTCGCCGATTTTCTCAACCAGCTTGGCTTTGTTTACTTGATATGGGATTTCATCAATAACGATGGCTTCGCGTTCGCCGTTTTTGCCGATAGGCTCGATATGGGTTTTACCGCGCATCACTACACGGCCGCGGCCGGTTTTATAGCCTTCGCGCACGCCGCTCAAGCCGTAAATAGTTGCGCCGGTTGGAAAATCGGGCGCTTGGATGATGTTGATCAGCTCGTCGATTTCAGTTTCAGGCTCATCCAACAAGCGCAGGCAGGCATTGATGGTATCGCCCAAATTGTGCGGCGGGATATTGGTTGCCATACCGACGGCAATACCGGACGAACCGTTGACTAGCAGCGCAGGGAAACGGGTCGGCAATACCAGCGGCTCATGTTCGCTGCCGTCATAGTTGGGGCCAAAATTAACGGTTTCTTCTTCAATATCCGCCAGCATTTCATGGGAAATTTTTTCCATGCGGATTTCGGTATAACGCATGGCTGCTGCGGCCAAGCCGTCGACAGAACCGAAGTTGCCCTGACCGTCGATCAGTACATAACGCATGGAGAAGTCTTGCGCCATACGGACGATGGTGTCGTAAACAGCTGTATCGCCGTGAGGGTGGTATTTACCGATAACGTCGCCGACGATACGCGCCGATTTTTTATAGGCGGAATTCCAGTTGTTTTTCAACTCGTGCATCGCGTACAACACGCGGCGGTGTACCGGCTTGAGACCGTCGCGGACATCCGGCAGGGCTCGCCCCACAATTACGCTCATGGCGTAATCGAGGTAGCTCTTGCGCATTTCGTCTTCAAGGCTGACAGGCAGGGTTTCGAGTGCAAATTTATGGTCGTTACGGATGGTTGCGTCGGTCATGATTATCTGTAATTTCGTATGGCAAAAATCTTGTTGATTCTACCACAAAACAAGCGGTTTATGGCTTTTGCGTGAAGGCCGTCTGAAACAGGATTTCAGACGGCCTTCATTATTTAATAAATTTAATTTAGTTGCAGCCAGAATCTTCGTTCGCAGCCTGCAAACTCAACTCTTTGCGCTTTTTAGCCCTTTCATAACGGCAGCGTTGGCGCGGTGTATTGATTTCCAAAGGCGGTACAGGAACCGGCTTACCGTCTTCAACGGCAACCATGGTGAAGTAGCAGCTGTTGGTATGACGCACTTCGCCGGTGTGGATGTTTTGCGCCTCCACACGGATACCGACTTCCATAGAAGTACGGCCGGTGTAGTTGATACTGGCGTAAAAGGTTACCAACTCACCGACATGAATAGGCTCTTTAAACAATACTTTATCAACAGACAGAGTAACGCAATAGGTTCCGCTGTAACGGCAGGCGCAGGAATATGCCACTTGGTCAAGCAGGCGCAAAAGATCGCCGCCGTGAACATTGCCGCTGAAGTTTGCCGTATAAGGCATCATCAGCTCGGACATAATCAGTTCATGGGAAGGCAGTTGGCGTTCCGGTTTCATCGTTTATTCTCCTTTTGATATTTATTTTAAAATTGTCTGAAAACTTCAGACTGCACGTGTGCAAAATCATTCTACCGTTTTTAATCGTTGAATTTCAACCCATTGCCTTCCTGTTTACAGCCATTTTCTACGTGAGAAGAAAATCAGCAGTCCGATAATAATGCACAGCATCACACCCAAAACCATGAAGTAGCCGTAATGCCAATGCAGCTCGGGCATATTGTCGAAGTTCATGCCGTAGATGCCGGTGATGACGGTCAGCGGCATAAAGATGATGGTAATAACCGTCAACACGCGCATTTGCTGGTTCATGCGGTTAGATTGGAAGGAAAGGTAGATGTCCATCATGCTCAACACCATATCACGCGAGGCATCAAGCGATTCGATAAGCTGCATATTGTGGTCGTACACATCGCGCAGATAGACGGTCGATTCGCCTTTGAAAATGGCAAAATCGCCGCGTACGGCCAGTTGGTAGAACACATCGCGCAATGGCAAAAGTGTGCGCCGCAGACGGACGGCATCGCGTTTGAGTCGGTGAATCTTACTGAGAATATCGCTGTTTTCATTTTTAAACAGCGACTTGTCTATTACTTCGACACGGTTGTTGTACGACTCCAAAACAATGAAATAGTCGTCCACAATACGGTCGAGCAGGCAATAAGCAAGAAACGCCGTATTTTTGTTCAAAATATTGTGCGGATTTTCGTGCATCTGCCGGCGGAGATGGCTGAATAAGCCCAACGGTTTTTGTTGGAAAGACAACACAAAATCTTTGCCGATAATCACATACACTTGGTCGGAATGGAGCTTGCCTGTGGAGGTATAATGGTAAACCTGTGCGGCAGTAAAAACATAGCTGCCGTAGTCTTCAATTTTCGGACGCTGCTTGCGGCTGAGAATATCTTCAATAACCAGCTCATGGATGCCATAAGGCTCAAGCGCGTGTTTGAGCAAGGCAACATCATTGATGCCGACAAAATGTAGCCAGTTGATTTGACCTTCTTGCGGACGGACAATATCGGGCAAGTTTTTTCCGGCAAGATAATCATGCTGAATAAAGGTGTCGGCGGAATACAAGGTTTGATGGATAGCAGAACGCGGCGCATTGTCGGTATTGCTGCGCTGCATGGTTTGATCTTGCAGATTGTCGATTGTCTCAACAGGATTGGCTGGTTTGCTCATAAAAATAAATCATGTTTTTTTAGTTAGAATGAATTGTACAGACAGAAAAGGCCGTCTGAAAACTAATTTTCAGACGGCCTGACAATATCGATCAACGCTTTATTAGGCTTGGGGCGCGGTTTTCTCCAACTCCAATGCAGCGGCAAGCAAGGACAGACGCGCCATTACGCCGTAAACGTAGAGGCGGTTGTGTTCATTATCGACGTCGCAGTCTTTTTCAGAGCGCGGCATACCAAGCGAATCCCATTGTTCAAATACGCGCTTGCAGGCTTCGGGCGCTTCTTGGGAATTGTCGCCACTGCCGGTGGGAATGCTGTTGGACAGTGGCACAAATACCATACCGCCGGCGTTGAGGTTTTCGTCTGCACCGCGCCCTTCGTGTACGCGGAAGAAACCGCCGATTACGAAACGGTCCATCATATACACGACGGGTTCGCACACGGCACCGTTCATGGTTTCGTAGGTATAAATACCTTCTTGGACAATAACTTCGCTAACTTCCAAGCCTTCTTTGACTTTTGCCATTTTGTTGCGGTTTTTACGGTTCAATCCGCGCACTTCATCTGCAGATTTAACACTCATCACGCCCATGCCGTAAGTACCTGCATCAGCTTTCACAATAACGAAAGGTTGGTCGGTAATACCCAATTCATCGTATTTGGCTTGAATTTTCGCCAATACGCGTTCTACCGCGCCTGCCAACGCATCTTCGCCTTCACGCTCTTGGAAATCCAAACCGCTGATTTTTTCAAAATAAGGATTGATTTGCCATTCGTCAATGTCAATCAATTTGGCAAAGTCGGCAGCAACTTGGTTGTACGCGCCGAAATGTTCGGTTTTACGGCGAGTCGTCCAGCCGCCATGCAATGGTGGCAAAACGGTTTGGTTGATACCTTTAAGGATTTCAGGAACACCCGCAGACAAGTCATTGTTCAACAAAACAACGCAAGGCGAGAAACCGTCTGCGAGATGTACACGCTCACGGGTACGCAATAAAGGTTCAAGCAAAATTTTGTCACCCAACGCGGTTTCAAACTCGGTTGGCTCAGTCACTTCAGGATTCAAACTGCCCAAGCGCACTTCGTATCCTGCCGAACGCAAAATCTCGCTGAGTGCGTAAACGTTTTGCAGATAGAATGTGTTGCGCGTGTGGTTTTCAGGAATAATCAATACGGATTTTGCCGTTTCACATGCGCGCTGTACCGCATCTTGCGCGGCAACCGCCGCCAGCGGGATAAAGTTGGGATTCAAATTATTGAAGCCGCCTGGAAACAGGTTCATATCGATAGATGAAATTTTGTAACCGGCATTACGGATGTCAACCGAACCATAAAACGGCGGACGGTGTTCGTTCCAATGCGAACGGAACCATGCTTCGATTTTAGCATGATTGGCAAGGACTTTTTTCTCAAATTCCCGTAATTGAGTCAGATACTCAGGAGCCATTACCGGTAATTTCATTCTCTATACCTCTTGGTAAGTGTGGATGTTGAGTGAGAATGATAGAACTTTTTAGTGCATTTCGACAAGCATTCTTTCAGATAAGATGCATCTTTTTGTCAATAATTCTACAATTTGTCTAATTTTTGATAAGTGTTTTTGAAACTTTGCGACAAATTTTAGAAATTGGACAAATTTCTATTGCACAGCCCCTATAAAAAGCCTAAAATCCGCCCATAAACGCAAACCATCATTCATACCTACCAATAGCAAAGAATACTCATCATGAGCGCACAAACCCTTTACGATAAACTTTGGAACAGCCACGTCGTCCGCGAAGAAGAAGATGGCACTGTCCTGCTTTACATCGACCGCCACCTGGTTCATGAAGTAACCAGCCCGCAAGCATTTGAAGGCTTGAAAATGGCCGGCCGCAAACTCTGGCGTATCGACAGCGTAGTCTCCACAGCCGATCACAACACCCCGACCGGCGACTGGGACAAAGGCATCCAAGACCCGATTTCCAAACTGCAAGTCGATACTTTGGACAAAAACATTAAAGAGTTTGGCGCACTCGCCTACTTTCCGTTTATGGATAAAGGTCAAGGCATTGTACACGTTATGGGTCCGGAACAAGGCGCTACCCTGCCCGGCATGACCGTTGTCTGCGGCGACTCTCACACTTCTACCCACGGCGCATTCGGCGCATTGGCTCACGGTATCGGCACTTCCGAAGTCGAACACACCATGGCAACCCAATGTATTACTGCGAAAAAATCCAAATCCATGCTGATTGCCGTTGAAGGCCGTCTGAAACCCGGTGTTACTTCCAAAGACGTGGCACTTTACATCATCGGCCAAATCGGTACGGCCGGCGGTACAGGCTACGCCATCGAGTTTGGTGGCGAAGCCATCCGCAGCCTTTCTATGGAAGGCCGCATGACCTTGTGTAATATGGCGATTGAAGCCGGTGCGCGCTCAGGCATGGTTGCCGTCGACCAAACCACCATCGACTATGTAAAAGGCAAACCTTTCGCACCTAAAGGCGAAGCATGGGATAAAGCCGTCGAATACTGGCGCACGCTGGTGTCTGACGAAGGCGCAGTATTCGATAAAGAATACCACTTCAAAGCCGAAGACATCGAGCCTCAAGTGACTTGGGGCACATCGCCTGAAATGGTTTTGGACATCAGTGGCAAAGTGCCTAATCCTGCCGAAGAAGCCGATCCGGTCAAACGCAGCGGCATGGAACGCGCCCTTGAATACATGGGTTTGGAAGCCGGTACGCCATTAAACGAAATCCCTGTCGATATCGTCTTTATCGGCTCTTGCACCAACAGCCGTATCGAAGATTTGCGCGAAGCCGCCGCCATCGCCAAAGGCCGTAAAAAAGCGGACAATGTACAACGTGTATTGATTGTTCCCGGCTCCGGTTTGGTTAAGGAACAGGCCGAAAAAGAAGGCTTGCACGAAGTATTTATCGAAGCCGGTTTTGAATGGCGCGAGCCGGGCTGCTCTATGTGCCTCGCAATGAATGCCGACCGCCTAACCCCGGGACAACGTTGTGCCTCTACTTCCAACCGTAACTTTGAAGGCCGCCAAGGCAACGGCGGACGTACGCACCTTGTCAGCCCCGCTATGGCTGCTGCCGCTGCGGTAAACGGTAAATTTACCGACATCCGCACTATGGCTTAAAGTATTTTCAGACGGCCTTTATTGATCAAGCCGTCTGAAACAATACCTTGCACAAGTAAATTTTCCTATTGCGCAAAACGTCCGAAAACCTTCTTAATCATTGATAACTTGAAAGGAATCTAGTATGAAAAAACTGTTTGCATTAGCTGCCGCAGCCCTCATCCTGTCAGCTTGTTCCAGCACTTGGTCTGGCGCAAAAGACGATACCAACCGCAATTGGGACAAAACCAAAGAAACTGCAGAACGTGTAGCCGACAAAACCAAAGAAACCGCTGAACGCGTAGCCGATAAAACTGAAGAAGCCGTTAAAAAAGGCGGCAATGCAGTAGGCCGCGGCATGAGCCATGTTGGAGAAAAAATCGAAGCCGCTACCGAATAATTCGGTAAATCAGGCCGTCTGAAGCTCCTGACTCCGTTTCAGACGGTCTGATACATTATTAATTTTTCAGACATTTTCACGATTCCAAGCAAAGGAAGAAACAATGAGTAATCCGTCAAGCTGGTTTGGTATTCACGCTCATGATTTGGATCGCGCCAAAGCCTTTTACGAATCCGTATTCGGCAAGCCCCTGCAAGACGTTGGCGGCAACGGATTCCGTTTCATCATTTTCCCAGCCGATTACACCCAACACGGTACGGCCGGCATGATTTGGCATGACAGCAACGCCCAGCCCGGCCACGGTGGTACAACCATTTTCTTCAATTGCCCGGATTGCGCCGAAACAGCAGAAAAAGCCGTTGCAGCAGGTGGCAAACTGTTACAAGAGAAATTCCGCATTGCCAACGGCTTTGCAGCATTTATCGAAGACACAGAAGGCAACCGAATCGGTTTGCACAGCACACGCTAACCCGAATAGCCATAAAATAATTTCCCATTATTACTATAAGAATCTGACATGAAAGCCTTTACCAAAATTACCGCCATCGTTGCCCCGCTCGACCGCAGCAACGTCGACACCGATGCCATCATCCCCAAACAATTTCTGAAATCCATCAAACGCAGCGGCTTCGGCCCCAATGCCTTTGATGAATGGCGCTACCTCGACCACGGCGAACCTGGCATGGACAACAGCAAACGCCCGTTGAATCCGGATTTCTCCCTGAACCAGCCACGCTATCAAGGCGCACAAATCCTGTTGACGCGTAAAAACTTCGGTTGCGGCTCTTCACGCGAACACGCCCCTTGGGCATTGGACGACTATGGCTTCCGCGCCGTCATCGCTCCTAGCTTTGCCGACATCTTCTTCAATAACTGTTACAAAAACGGCCTTTTGCCTATCGTTTTGACAGAAGAACAGGTTGACCAGCTTTTCAAAGAAGTTGAAGCCAACGAAGGCTATCAGCTCTCCATCGACCTTGCCGAACAAACCCTGACCACACCAAGCGGCGAAACGTTCAAATTCGACATTACCGAACACCGCAAACACTGCCTCTTAAACGGCTTGGACGAAATCGGCCTGACCCTGCAACACGCTGACGAAATTCACGCCTTCGAAGAAAAACGCCGCCAAAGCCAGCCTTGGCTGTTTAACGGTTGATAAACGATGAGGTCGTCTGAAAACGAGCGTAACGAGTTTTCAGACGACCTCTTTTATTAACACACAATCAGGTCGTTACTCTTTACCATCATAGAAAAACATACCCAACAATTTCACACACAACACCATGAAAAAAATTATCCTGCTCCCTATACTTTTTATCAGCCTCGCCGCACATGCGGAATTCTCAGAAATTCAAGATCCTGACGGATACAGCAACTTACGCGAAAAACCGAACACCCAAAGCCGAATCCTGACCAAAATTCCAAACGGTACCCATGTTTATACCCCCGAGATGGACGGAAAGCTTCATTTAGAACACGGTTGGCAGATGACCTACGATTTGCGCGGCAAAAAAAAGCTAGATGGCTGGGTGCATACTTCGCGACTGATTCCGTTGTCGCGTTATGAAAGCATCCCCGTTACGGCCACTGCCGACGGCTTTACCTGCCAAAAAAACGGTATGGGCGTGCGCATTAAATCGGAACGTTTCAACTATAAGAAAGAAAAACATCTGTTTACACACGATCAATACGGACTTTCCCATTATCGCGGAAAAGAAATGTTCGGCACTGACGGTACAATTCCATTCAGCCACTATCGTGAAATTGCCTTTTTCCGCAACGGTAAAACACAAATCGCTCCCCGAGCCCAATATGACCACCTGTTCGACCCATATTTTGAAAAGGCAGGCGATAATACGCAACTGAGCCACTGTTACTACCGTGCTAAAGACGATACCCTTTTCTTAACGACCATCATCGGAGATGGTGCCGCCTATACTGAAGTCTTATTTGTCTTCCGGCAAGGCATCTTGAAGAACGTATTGGCTTCGCTACACCCTGAGGTTTAATTTTCAGATGGCCTTTTTATCTCTTTCTGCAAAACATGATTACCGACATCATCAGCAACGCCGCCCGCTACGCCGCGTTGCACCCTGACTTTGCCGACGCCGTCCGCCTGTTGCAAACGCTGGATTTCGCCGCCCTGCCCGACGGTCAAGTGCCGTGCGCAAATCCCAATATCCGCCTCTTTATCGGCAGCGAACCAATGAGGAGCAAAGCCGATGCCAAGCCCGAAGCGCATTTGAAACACATCGACATCCAAGTCCCCATCAGCGGAGAGGAAACCTACGGCTGGATAGACAGAGGTCGTCTGAAAAACGGTTTGGGCTACGACGAAAAGCGCGACATCGAATTTTTCGACTGCGAACCGGAAACTTGGCTCACGCTCCAACCGGGCGAGTTTACTCTCTTCTTTCCCAACGACGCGCATGCTCCGCTGGTGGGCAAAGAAAAATCCATACGCAAAGCCGTATTTAAAATCCGTATCGAAGCAGAACGTTCCTAATTTCCTCCACCCCTTCAACCAATACAAAATAGAAACTTGGCTACATCGCCCATCGCATTCCCGAAAAATCCGCCTGCATGATTTCCACGCAGCTTTCTCGATGCGGCAATGGTACAATCAGCCTCGTTCAAGCAAACCGACCTACAAACAGACACAAAAGGTCGTCTGAAAACACCATCCTTACAAATGGAAAACGCATCGCCGTTTTCAGACGACCTTCCCCTTTCCAAACCCTCATAAGGATTTTGCCATGACCAAACATATCGCCATCCTCCGAGGCGACGGCATCGGTCCCGAAATCGTCGCCGAAACCGTCCGCGTACTCGACAAACTCATCGCCCAAGGCTTGGACGCCAGCTACGAATACGCCCCATTGGGCGGCGAAGCCTACGACGAATACGGCCATCCCTATCCCGAATTTACGCAAAACCTCTGCCGCAAAGCCGATGCCGTCCTGCTCGGCGCGGTTGGCAGCCCGCAATACGACAACCTCGACCGCCCGCTGCGTCCTGAACGCGGCCTATTGGCAATCCGCAAAGACCTGAACCTGTTTGCCAACCTGCGCCCCGCCATTTTATATAAAGAGCTGGCCAATGCTTCTACTCTGAAACCGGAAATCGTAGCCGGCCTCGACATCCTTATCGTACGCGAACTGACCGGTGATATTTACTTTGGCGAACCGCGCGGCATCCGTGTTTTAGAAAACGGCGAACGCGAAGGCTACAACACCATGAAATACAGCGAAAGCGAAATCCGCCGTATTGCCCACGTTGCCTTCCAGTCCGCCCAAAAACGCAGTAAAAAAGTCTGCTCCGTAGGCAAAGCCAACGTTTTGGAAACCACCGAACTGTGGCGCGAAATCTTTGAAGAAATCGGCAAAGAATACCCTGATGTCGAGCTCTCCCATATGTACGTCGACAATGCCGCCATGCAGTTGGTACGTGCGCCCAAACAATTTGACGTGATTGCCACCGGCAACATCTTCGGCGACATCCTCTCTGACGAAGCCTCCATGCTGACCGGCTCCATCGGTATGCTGCCTTCCGCTTCTTTGGACGAAAACGGCAAAGGCCTGTACGAACCGTCTCACGGCTCTGCTCCTGACATTGCCGGTCAAAACAAGGCCAATCCTCTGGCAACCGTTTTGTCCCTCGCCATGTTGCTGCGTTACAGCCTAAATGACGAGGCACGCGCTCAACAAGTTGAAAACGCCGTACAAAAAGTACTGCAACAAGGCTTGCGTACCGGCGACATTTACGAAGAAGGTACCAAACTGGTTTCCTGCTCCGAAATGGGCGATGCCGTATTGGCCGCTTTGTAAGAGGCCGTCTGAAAAAAGCGTGGGATCAATCCCGCGCTTTTTTGTATCTAAAAACTTGAAACCATAAAAAAGGGCGTGTCTTCACACGCCCTTATATCTTTTTCAGACGGCCTTAAGATTGAAGCAATCAACCTTTTTTATGTTTGCCTCCAAAGCCGTCGTTAGACTTGCGCTTGCCTTTAAAACCTTCGCCGCCTTTTTTGAAACCTTCAGACTTCTTGAAACCGTCTTTCTTAAAGCCATCTTTTTTGAAGCCGTCTTTTTTATGGTCTTCGCCGCGTGATTTGCCGCCAAAGCCTTCTTTTGCCGGTTTCTTATCGCCGCGCCAACCGCCGGATTTACGATCGCCCCAGCCGCCTTTACCTTTCGGTTTGCCGCCGGCAGATTTGCGTTTGCGTGTCGGCTCCATGCCTTCGATGGTCAGCTCAGGCAATTTGCGGCCGATGTATTTTTCAATTTTGTGTACTTTGACGTATTCGTTCACTTCGGCAAAAGTAATCGCAATACCGGTACGGCCTGCGCGGCCGGTACGGCCGATGCGGTGAACGTAGTCTTCTGCCTGTTTCGGCAAGTCGTAGTTGATAACGTGGGTAATGGTCGGTACGTCGATACCACGTGCAGCAACGTCGGTGGCAACCAAAATTTTGCAGCGACCTTTGCGCAAGTCCATCAGCGTGCGGTTACGCCAGCCTTGAGGCATATCGCCGTGCAGGCAGTTGGCGGCAAAACCTTTTTCGTACAATTCATCCGCGATGACTTCGGTCATTGCCTTAGTGGATGTGAAGATCACGCATTGATCGATATTGGCATCGCGCAAGATGTGGTCGAGCAGGCGGTTTTTATGGCGCATATCATCGCAGTACAACAACTGCTCTTCGATTTTGCCTTGATCGTCCACACGCTCAACTTCGATGGTTTCAGGGTCTTTGGTCAGTTTGCGCGCCAGTTTGCCCACCGCGCCGTCCCAAGTAGCGGAGAACAACAAAGTCTGACGGTCGGTCGGGGTGGCTTCCACGATGGTTTCGATGTCGTCGATAAAGCCCATGTCCAGCATACGGTCGGCTTCGTCCAGAATCAGCACTTCCAAACGATCAAAATCAACTTTACCGCTCTGCATCAAATCCATCAGACGGCCCGGAGTAGCGACAATCAGGTCAACCGGTTTGCTCAAAGCACGGGTTTGGTAGCCGAAAGATGCGCCGCCTACAATGCTGACAGTACGGAACCAACGCATATTTTTAGCATACGCCAACGCGTTTTTTTCCACCTGAGCCGCCAGTTCGCGGGTCGGGGTCAATACCAAAGCGCGCGGGCCTTTGCCCGGTTTTTCGCTGCGTTTGGTCAGTTTTTGCAAAGTGGGCAGCAGGAAGGCTGCAGTTTTGCCTGAACCGGTTTGTGCCGAAGCCATAATGTCACGGCCGTCCAAAGCAAACGGAATCGCTTGCGCCTGAATCGGGGTCGGGCTTTCATAACCTTCGCTGCGTACGGCAGACAAAATGTTTTTATCAAGGTTCAAATCGGCAAATTTAATAGACATATCTATCCTAAGAGACAACAACGCGCACGCCTGAACAATTTCAGACGACCTGAAGCAAAGGAAAGTAACGATACGGGAAATGTGAAGTTACAGGGTTGTCGCAAGCATCTTGCTTGTGGTTAACATCGACGACAACCTGCACAGAAAAGGCTTTGCAAATATGCAAGCAATAAAAGAAACGCGCCCGAAACGGCGGTTTAGGTTGGATGACGATGGCTTCGTATCAAAAGGCGAACGGCGGATAATATAGATTTTATGGATAACAGTCAAGCAAAAAGGAATTAAGTGCGTTAAAATCCAACCCCTTCCCAATACTTATTCAGGCCGTCTGAAACCATGACTGACATTACCCCCTTTGCCAACCGCTTGGGCAAAAACATCAAACATCTTATGAAATGGGCCAAACGCAACAATATCGAAGCCTGGCGCATTTACGACCGCGATATTCCCCAATTTCCCTTTGCCGTCGATGTTTACGGCGACCAAATCCATCTTCAGGAATACGATACCGGCTGGCTGATGCAGCCCGAAGAATACGAAGCATGGCTTGCCGATGTATTGGAAGCCATCGGTTTTGTGACCGGTTTTGCGCCCGAACAAATCCACCTCAAACGCCGAGAACGTCAAAAAGGTTTACAACAATACGAGAAAACCGGCAAAACCGGCGACGATTTCGTCATCACTGAAAACGGCCGCAAGTTTTGGGTCAACCTCGACAAATACCTTGATACCGGCCTTTTCCTCGACCACCGTAACACGCGCAAAAAAGTCGGCGAAACTGCAGCAGGAAAACGCTTCCTCAACCTGTTTTCCTACACAGGCAGCTTCACCGTCTATGCCGCAACCGGCGGTGCGTTATCCAGTGAAACTGTCGATTTATCCAACACTTATCTCGTGTGGGCAAAACGCAATTTTGAACTCAACGGCATCGACTCCGAACAACACAAAATCGTCCGTGCCGATGTATTCCAATACCTGCAAAATGCCGCCGCCGAGGGCAAACAGTTCGACCTCATCGTCATGGATCCGCCCAGCTTTTCCAACAGCAAAAAGATGCTCGACATCCTCGACATCCAGCGCGACCATAAAAAGCTGATCGACGGCGCAATGAGCCTGCTCGCTTTAGACGGCATTCTGTATTTCTCCAACAACCTGCGCAGTTTTGTGTTGGACGATTCGGTCGCGGAACAATACGCCGTCAAAGACATTTCCAAACAGTCCGTTCCCGACGATTTCCGCAACAAAAAAATCCATCAATGCTGGGAAATCAAGCATAAATAAGCATCAGGCCGTCTGAAAGCCAGTTTTCAGACGGCCTGATTGCCATATTGAATCTCTCAACCAATAGGCGCATAATTCAAGAGATTGTTGACAATATCAAAAGGAAAAGAACATGCAAAACTACCTGACGCCCAATTTCTCATTCGCTCCCATGATTCCGGAACGTGCGCTCGGCAGCCAGGTTTGGGATACCGAAGGACGAGAATACATTGACCTGTCAGGCGGTATTGCAGTAAACGCGCTGGGGCATTGCCATCCCGATTTGGTCGCAGCCTTGGCCGAACAATCGCAAAAACTCTGGCACATTTCTAATATCTACACCACCCAACCGGCGCAAGAATTGGCCAAAAAACTGGTCGAAAACACCTTTGCCGACAAAGTGTTTTTCTGCAATTCCGGCGCAGAAGCCAATGAAGCCGCGCTGAAACTGGCGCGCAAATACGGCCGCGATCATTTTGGCGAACACAAAACCGAAATCATCTCCTGCCTCAACAGCTTCCACGGCCGCACGCTGTTTACCGTATCCGTCGGCGGCCAGCCCAAATACAGCAAAGACTACGCGCCGCTGCCGGCCGACATTACCCACGTTCCCTTCAATGATGTTGCCGCATTGGAAGCGGCCGTCGGCGACAAAACCTGCGCCGTGATTATCGAGCCGATTCAAGGCGAAAGCGGCATCCTGCCTGCCACCCAAGAATACCTGCAAGCCGCACGCCGTTTGTGTGACAAACACGGCGCCTTGCTCATTTTGGACGAAGTGCAAACCGGCATGGGTCATACGGGCAAACTGTTTGCCTACGAGCATTACGGCGTAACACCCGATATCCTCAGCTCCGCCAAAGCCTTGGGTTGCGGTTTCCCGATTGGCGCGATTCTGACCACCGATAAAATCGCCCCAACCTTCGGCCCCGGAACACATGGCTCAACCTTCGGCGGCAATCCGATGGCGTGTGCGGTCGGCAGCCGTGCGTTTGACATCATCAATGCGCCCGAAACATTGGCACACGTTAAACAACAAGGCCAAAAACTTCAGACGGCCTTGCGTGAAATAGGCGAAAAGACCGGCGTATTTAAAGAAGTCCGCGGCATGGGCCTGCTGCTCGGCTGCGTGTTGGCAGACGAATACGCAGGCAAGGCATCGGAAATTACCGCCGCCGCTTTAAAACACGGCCTGATGGTACTGGTTGCCGGAGCCAATGTTGTGCGCTTCGCTCCCAGCCTGCTGCTGAACGACGAAGATATGGCAGAAGGCTTGAAACGTTTTGAAGCGGCTTTGGTCGAATGGTTGGCCTGATTTTCAAAACCCAATATCCAAATCAGCCGACAGCTTTTATTCCCTAATTGATGCCATATAGCGAAGGCCGTCTGAAAGACCGTTTGAGTTTTTCAGACGGCCTTTTTTCAATATTGAAAACAACATCTGCCTACATGCTTTGTCATTTGATGTTTGTTAAAAATCGTACCGCCTCTTCGTGTTACGCTTGTCAAACATTTTGATTTTACGAAGGAAAGGAGCAGGAGATGGTATCGTTGAAAACCCAAATCGCCGGTTTTTCTTTTGACAACTGCCTGATGAATGCGGCTGGTGTGTCATGTATGACCGTTGAGGAATTGGAAAAGGTCAGACAATCCGCTGCTGGCACCTTCATTACCAAGACTGCAACGCTTACCCCTCGTCAAGGCAATCCCGAACCGCGTTATCGGGACGTCCCTCTCGGCAGCATCAATTCGATGGGCTTGCCGAATCAAGGCATTGATTACTATCTGGATTACCTGCTTACCCTTCAAGAGTCTCAGCCGGAACGGACATTTTTCCTATCACTGGTCGGCCTGTCGCCCGGTGAAACACATATCCTGTTGGAAAAGGTGCAAAACAGCGGGTTCAACGGCATTACCGAACTCAACCTATCCTGCCCAAACGTCGCCGGCAAACCGCAAATCGCCTACGACTTTGAAACAACCGAGATGATTTTGGATAATGCCTTTACCTACTTCGACAAGCCCTTGGGCATCAAACTACCGCCGTATTTCGATATTGCCCATTTCGATCAAGCGGCGAAAGTGTTCAACCGCTATCCCCTAAAATTCGTCAACTGCGTCAACTCCATCGGCAACGGTCTGTATATCGAAGACGAATCCGTCGTCATCCGCCCGAAAAACGGCTTTGGCGGCATTGGCGGCCAATACATCAAACCGACCGCGCTTGCCAATATCCACGCGTTCTATCAAAGACTGGATCAGTCTATCCAAGTTATTGGAACAGGCGGCGTTTACAGCGGTCGTGATGCGTTTGAACACATCTTGTGCGGCGCCAGCATGGTGCAGATCGGCACGGCGCTACACCAGCAAGGCGTAGACATTTTTGAACGTGTTTCCCTTGAGTTAAAAGCCATCATGGCGCAAAAAGGCTATGAGAAGCTGGAAGACTTCAAAGGCAAATTGAAATATTTTGAATAAGGTTTACTCTAAAAGACGCCCAAGGCCGTCTGAAAATTTCAGACGGCCTTGTTGTATAATTGCTCCCCACATTACCCGTCTTCCCCTTCAATGAAACTCAACCCCCAACAGCAAGCCGCAGTCAAATATCTAGGCGGCCCCCTGCTCGTCCTTGCCGGCGCAGGCAGCGGTAAAACCGGCGTGATTACGCAAAAAATCAAGCACTTGATCGTCAATGTAGGCTATCTGCCGCATACCGTTGCCGCGATTACCTTTACCAACAAAGCCGCCACGGAAATGCAGGAGCGCGTCTCTAAAATGCTGCCCAAGTCGCAAACGCGCGGGCTGACGATTTGCACCTTCCACTCTTTGGGTATGAAGATTTTGCGCGAAGAGGCCAATCAAATCGGTTACAAAAAAAACTTTTCCATTCTCGACTCTACCGACAGCGCCAAAATCATCGGCGAGCTCTTGGGCGGTACGGGCAAAGAAGCCATATTCAAAGCGCAGCATCAAATTTCCCTTTGGAAAAACGATTTAAAAACGCCTGAAGATGTCGTTCAGACGGCCTCCAATGTGTGGGAACAGCAAACAGCGCGCGTCTATGCAAGTTATCAGGAAACCCTGCAAAGCTATCAGGCGGTGGACTTCGACGACTTAATCCGCCTGCCTGCCGTGCTTTTGCAGCAAAACAGCGAAGTGCGCAACAAATGGCAGCGGCGGCTGCGTTATCTGTTGGTTGACGAATGTCAGGACACCAATACCTGCCAATTCACCCTGATGAAGCTTCTGACCGGCGCGGAAGGCATGTTTACCGCCGTCGGCGACGACGACCAGTCCATCTACGCATGGCGCGGCGCAAACATGGAAAACCTGCGTAAAATGCAGGAAGACTATCCGCAGATGAAAGTCATCAAACTGGAGCAAAACTACCGCTCCACCGCACGCATTCTCAAAATCGCCAACAAAGTTATTGAAAACAACCCCAAACTCTTCACCAAAAAACTTTGGTCGCAGTTCGGCGAAGGCGAAATCGTCAAAGTCGTTGCCTGCCAAAGCGAGCAGCACGAAGCCGACTGGGTCGTCAGCCAAATCGTCAAGCAGAAGCTGGTCGGCGGCGACAAAACCCAATACGCCGATTTCGCCGTGTTATACCGCGGCAACCATCAGGCACGGATTTTTGAAGAAGCCTTGCGCAGCGCACGCGTTCCCTACCAGCTCTCCGGCGGACAGAGTTTTTTCGACAAAGCCGAAATCAAAGACGTTTTGTCCTATTTGCGCCTGCTTGCCAATCCCAACGACGATCCCGCCTTCCTTCGCGCCGTAACCACGCCCAAACGCGGTATCGGCGAGGTGACCCTGGGCAAGCTCAACACCTACGCGCACGAACACGAATGCAGCCTATATGAAGCCGCGCAAACCGAAGAAGCGCTTGCCCTATTGAACCATACCAACCGCCAACACCTGCAAGCCTTCATGGATATGATTGAAAACTACCGCACCAAAGCCGAAACCAGCGAAGCAGGCGAGCTTATCCATAACCTGCTGAGAGAAATCGACTACGAAAACCACTTGCTGGCCAATGAGGAAGGCAAAGCAGGTGAAATCAAATGGCGTAACGTTACCGACCTGACCGGCTGGCTGGAACGCAAAGGCGAGCAAGACGGCAAAAACATCATCGAGCTTGCCCAAACCATCGCCCTGATGACACTTTTGGAGGGCAAAAGCGAAGAAGAAGTCGATGCCGTCAAACTCTCCACCCTGCACGCTTCCAAAGGTTTGGAATACCCCTACGTCTTCCTTGTCGGTTGCGAAGAGGGCATCCTACCGCACAACGACAGCATCGAAGAAGACAATGTCGAAGAAGAACGCCGCCTGATGTATGTTGGCATTACCCGCGCCAAACGCCAGCTTACACTGACCCACTGCCTCAAACGTAAAAAGCAAGGCACATGGCAATTCCCCGAGCCGAGCCGTTTCATAGACGAAATGCCGCAGGAAGACATCAAAATCCTAGGCCGCAAAGGCGGCGAGCCGATTGTGAGCAAGGAAGAAGGAAAAAGCAATCTGGCAGGTTTGCTGGATATGCTGGGAAACAAAAGAAAAGGATAAGGCAAGGCCGTCTGAAAGTAAGGTTTCAGACGGCCTTATTGTCAGCAAAATGTCAAAGACAACAATTAAATAATTTTTACTTTATACCTTTATGCCCATCTATTCCCATTCCTCCCGATTCTTCAAAAATAAACAAAAATAATCGAATAATCAGGTACAAAATAAAAAAGCAGGTGACACGATCGCCTCATCCCCCTTCAATTTACAAGCAAAAATTGTCAACACTTGAAGTATAAATTCACAAGCAAAATTGCATTTTTCAGGTATAATAATGGATTCCCCAACTGCATTTTGTGAGCTGAATCCATGTCTGTTGTTCTGCCCTTGCGCGGTGTAACCGCCCTTTCCGATTTCCGTGTTGAAAAACTCTTTCAAAAAGCAGCCGCACTCGGCCTGCCCGAAGTCAAATTAAGCAGCGAATTTTGGTATTTTGTCGGTAGCGAAAAAACACTTGATGCCGCGACAGTCGAAAAACTGCAAGCCTTACTGGCAGCGCAAAGCGTTGAACAAACGCCCAAAGCGCGCGAGGGCTTGCATTTATTTTTGGTAACACCCCGTTTGGGCACCATTTCGCCTTGGGCTTCCAAAGCAACCAATATTGCCGAAAACTGCGGTTTGGAAGGCATTGAGCGTATTGAACGCGGCATGGCCGTATGGCTGGAAGGTGCGCTTACCGACGGGCAAAAACAACAATGGGCAGCCCTGCTGCACGACCGCATGACCGAAAGCGTGTTGACCGACATCGATGCAGCGGCGCAACTGTTCCACCATATCCAATCGGAAACCTTCTCCAGCGTAGATGTATTGGGTGGCGGTAAAGAGGCATTGGTCAAAGCCAATACCGAAATGGGTTTGGCGCTTTCAGCCGATGAAATCGATTATCTGGTTGAAAACTATCAGGCTTTAAGCCGCAATCCGTCCGATGTTGAATTGATGATGTTCGCTCAGGCAAACAGCGAACACTGCCGCCACAAAATCTTCAACGCCGACTTCATCCTCAACGGCGAAAAACAACCGAAATCCCTTTTCGGCATGATTCGCGACACGCACAACGCGCATCCCGAAGGCACAGTCGTTGCCTATAAAGACAATTCGTCTGTGATCGAAGGCGCAAAAGTCGAGCGTTTCTATCCAAATGCGGCAGAAAACCAAGGCTACCGTTTCCACGAAGAAGACACCCATATCATCATGAAAGTGGAAACACACAACCATCCGACCGCCATCGCGCCGTTTGCAGGCGCGGCAACGGGCGCGGGCGGTGAAATCCGTGATGAAGGCGCAACAGGCAAAGGTTCGCGTCCGAAAGCAGGCTTGACCGGATTTACCGTCTCCAACCTGAATATCCCCGGCTTGGAACAGCCTTGGGAACAAGCCTACGGCAAACCCGGCCATATTGCTTCCCCTTTAGACATCATGATTGAAGGCCCCATCGGCGGCGCAGCGTTCAACAACGAATTCGGCCGTCCAAACCTCTTGGGCTACTTCCGTACCTTTGAAGAAAAATTTGACGGTCAGGTTCGCGGCTATCACAAACCGATTATGATTGCAGGCGGGTTGGGCAGCATTCAGGCACAACAAACACACAAAGACGAAATACCCGAAGGCGCATTGCTGATCCAACTGGGCGGCCCGGGTATGCTCATCGGCTTGGGCGGTGGCGCGGCTTCTTCCATGAATACCGGCACGAACGATGCGTCTTTGGACTTCAACTCCGTACAACGCGGCAACCCCGAAATCGAACGCCGCGCGCAAGAAGTCATCGACCGCTGCTGGCAGCTTGGCGACAAAAACCCGATTATCTCCATCCACGACGTCGGCGCAGGCGGCTTGTCCAACGCCTTCCCCGAACTCGTTAACGATGCCGGCCGCGGCGCGGTATTCAAGCTGCGCGAAGTGCCTCTGGAAGAACACGGCCTCAATCCATTGCAGATTTGGTGTAACGAATCACAAGAGCGTTATGTGTTGTCGATTTTGGAAAAAGATTTGGAGACCTTCCGCGCCATCTGCGAACGCGAACGCTGCCCGTTTGCCGTAGTCGGCACGGCGACCGACGACGGCCATTTGAAAGTACGCGACGACTTGTTCTCCAACAACCCTGTCGATTTGCCGTTGAACGTTTTGCTTGGCAAACCACCCAAAACCACGCGCACCGACAAAACGGTTACGCCGTCTGAAAAACCGTTTAACGCCGGCGATATCGACATTACCGAAGCCGCCTACCGCGTTCTGCGCCTGCCTACCGTAGCGGCTAAAAACTTCCTGATTACCATCGGCGACCGCAGTGTCGGCGGCATGACTCACCGCGACCAAATGGTCGGCAAATACCAAACTCCGGTAGCCGACTGCGCTGTGACCATGATGGGCTTCAATACCTATCGCGGCGAAGCGATGTCTATGGGAGAAAAACCGACTGTCGCCCTGTTTGACGCGCCTGCTTCGGGCAGAATGTGCATCGGCGAAGCCATTACCAACATCGCGGCGGTCAATATCGGCGACATCGGCAACATCAAACTTTCCGCCAACTGGATGGCGGCATGCGGCAACGAAGGCGAAGACGAAAAACTTTACCGCACCGTCGAAGCCGTCTCCCAAGCCTGTCAGGCATTGGATCTGAGCATCCCCGTAGGCAAAGACAGCCTGTCAATGAAAACCGTGTGGCAGGACGGCGAAGAGAAAAAATCCGTCGTCTCGCCGTTGAGCCTGATTATCTCCGCGTTCGCGCCAGTTCAAGACGTACGCAAAACCGTTACGCCCGTATTAAAAGACAATGCCAATTCGTTCACTATTCTGCTGATGATTGACTTAGGCAACAACAAGTGCCGTATGGGTGGGTCTGCACTGGCTCAAGTGTATAACCGAAGCGGCGGCGAAGCACCTGATATTGATGCAGGCCATCTGAAAGCGTTTTATCAGTTAATTCAGCAACTCATTCAAGAAGATAAGTTGCTGGCCTACCACGACCGCAGCGACGGCGGTTTGTTTGTGACTCTGGCAGAAATGGCATTTGCTTCTCGCCGTGGCATGAATCTCGACCTACTGACAATGGTAAGTAAAAATATTAACGTTCAAAACGAGTATTACTCGCCTCAAGAATGGCAAAAATTTGTCCTAACTACCCTGTTTAACGAAGAATTAGGAGCCGTTATTGCTGTTCACGCTGCCGACCACGAATATATTTTCAATTTGTGCGAGAAACTGAATCTCACGCTGCACCATTTGGGAGAGTTTGCCGACAGCGGCCATATGATCATCAATGCAGGAGAAGAAATTTTCAATCAATCCCTTACCGACCTGCAACGCGCATGGCAGGAAACCAGCCACGCCATCCAACGCCTGCGTGACAACCCCGCCTGCGCAGACAGCGAGTTCGCCCTGATTGGCGACAACGAACGCAGCGCATTGTTTGCCGACGTGAAGTTTGATGTAAACGAAGACATCGCCGCGCCTTTCGTCAACAGCGGCGCGAAACCCAAAATCGCCATCCTGCGCGAACAGGGCGTAAACGGCCAAATCGAAATGGCAGCCGCCTTCACCCGCGCCGGTTTCGATGCCTACGACGTGCATATGTCCGACCTGATGGCAGGCCGCGTCAACCTTGCCGACTTCAAAATGCTGGCGGCGTGCGGCGGCTTCAGCTACGGCGACGTACTCGGTGCAGGCGAAGGCTGGGCGAAATCGATTCTGTTCCACCCTGCTCTGCGCGACCAATTTGCCGCCTTCTTTGCCGACCCGAACACGCTGACATTGGGCGTGTGCAATGGCTGTCAAATGGTCAGCAACCTTGCCGAGATTATCCCGGGTGCAGAAACATGGCCTAAGTTCAAACGCAACTTGAGCGAACAGTTTGAAGCGCGCCTGAGCATGGTTCATGTTCCGAAATCTGCGTCGCTGATTCTGAACGAAATGCAAGGTTCCAGCCTGCCTGTCGTGGTCAGCCACGGCGAAGGCCGCGCCGACTTCGCGCTTCACGGCGGCAACATTTCTGCCGATTTGGGTATTGCGTTGCAATATGTAGACGGTCAAAACCAAGTAACCCAAACTTATCCGCTCAACCCTAACGGCTCGCCGCAGGGCATCGCCGGTGTGACCAACGCCGACGGCCGCGTGACCATCATGATGCCGCATCCGGAACGCGTATACCGTGCCGCGCAAATGAGCTGGAAACCGGAAGACTGGACGGAATTGTCCGGCTGGTATCGCCTCTTTGCCGGCGCAAGAAAAGCTTTGGGCTAAATCGTGCCCTGATTGACTGATTGGCAAGAAAAGGTCGTCTGAAAACCTCAAATTAAGGTTTTCAGACGACCTTTTTGAAAATAAACAACTTCATAGAAATTATGGAAAACAATTTGGAGAAACTTATGTCTGATATAAAAATTTTTAAAGATAAGCCAGATGATGGAGCTTATATTGACTGGCTTAAGAACAATAAAAATGGTTTTGTACTAAACATAGACAAAGGTGGAACCCAATCCATATACCCTATGTTACACAAAGCTAGTGGTGGCTGTAACAGCTTTCCTACTGAACGAAAAGACAAAAATTGGACGACAAATGATGCAGATTATTTTAAAGTTTGTTCCAACTCCCGTAAGAAACTCAGTGAGTGGAGTTGGAGTGAATACGATAGAGAAAACAGATGTAAAACTTGTTTTAAAAAGGAATTAAACGAAGAAAAGACAGCTTGGCTGACTGAAGAGCAAAATTTTTACACGAATTCTATCCCGCACTTAGGAAAAAATATAGCTGAACTCAAAAACCGTTTAGCCTCCGAAACTAGCCCAGAAAAGCAAACCGAACTAAAAATCTTAATAAAAGTCCGCAGAGGGCAAGATCAATTCCGACAAGACCTACTCAAACTATATCCGAGCTGCCCGCTAACAGGTCTAGATATTCAGTCTTTACTTATTGCCAGCCATATTAAACCTTGGAGCAAGTGCAACAATGAAGAGCGTTTAGATCCCTCCAATGGTCTGATGCTCGCACCCAATATCGACGCATTATTCGATAGCGGTCTGATTACGTTTGATATCGACGGTACGATAAAAATCAGTCCAAAAATCGATCCGGAAAATCAAGAGCGGCTTGGAATTTCTCGCGATATGAAATTAAAAATCGAACCTGAAAGCGAAAAATATTTCGAGTATCACCGCAACCATGTTTTCCAAAAAGAAGAATAAATAGTGTTGAACAGTCCGTTGATTTAAGGTCGTCTGAAAACGATTTAGCGAACCCCACTATATTTGTTTTCAGACGACCTTTTTGCGTCCTTTTGTATACGAATACTAACCAACCGCCGTCATTCCCGCGCAGGCGGGAATCCAGACCTCTGCATTTCAGAAATATTTAAAGACTACTGTGAATCCAAACTTCTGGATTCCCGCCTGCGCGGGAATGACGGCGGCGAAGTGTTTTTTGGATTCCCATTATCGGCATTCTATTAGCATATTCTGCAAGCAGAAGCATCATTCCGTATAATCATAATCCCCCTTAGCTCCCCATCAGCTATAATCGACATATTCAGACGGTCTTTCCCGACATTATGACTCGACAAGCCTTTATTCTCAGCGATTGCGAATTTTCCGAATGCGGCGAAAAGCCTTACGCCCTGTTGACCGCGAATCCGACGAAGGAACACCACTTCATCGCTCAAACCGAGCAGCGGCAGCATGCGCATAATCCGCAGGTCAGCCCGCAGAATCAAAACGTTTACCGCCTGCCGCTGTCAATGTTCCATACTGGCGAAAAAGCCCGCGGCAAAGAACAAAACCGCAGCGAAGCGATCAGCGTCAACATCATCGGCAACTTGGCGGCGAAAAACCTCTATACGCTGACCTTTGTCGAAGACTCTGCCAACCAATATAATCTGGAAAGCTGGTTCAACCGTCATGAAAGCGGCTACGAAGAGGCCTGCAACCACCTGCGTACCTTACCTGCAGGCCGTCTGAAAACACCTATGGCAAATGCCGATACCGTCAAAGTACCGGATGCCTTGTGGCGGATATTGCGGCTGAAATTTCTCGGCATTCTGCGCAATCCGCACAACCACAAAAACCTGTTTGCCCACCGCCTGCACCAAACACTTCGAGCGCGGCTACCGGAAGTCGGTTTTGAATTTGTCCGCTTGATCAGCAAACGCGACCCCAAGCGCATCGAAGCCATTATGCAGGATTACCGTTTCACCTTTCTCGGCTATGTTGATTGGCTGGGCGGGCTTTACGGCATGTTGAGCGAAGGCGTGGCGCAGCCGTCGTTGTTTGAACGGCTGTTTTGCAACATCTTTGCCGAACCCGAAGCCGTGAAAATCGAATTGTTCCGCTATCCGGAAAACACGGGGCTGTGCCTGTTTGGCGACAGCAGTTTCTGCCTGCAAGCCTCGGCCAAGCTATTCAGTGTCGGCGTTAATATCTCGCACGATATGTTTGCTATCGTCCATCTGCAAACCGACCGTTGGCACGCGTTTAAGAATACCTTTCATCACGACGCGCCCAAACTGCAAGGCCAAGTGCGGATTATCGACGGCGACCAAACCCAAAGATTGCTGTTCAACCGACTGTGCATCCATCAAGCCCATGAAGCCGTGTTCGGCCAAAGCCCAAATATCAAAGATTATTTAGAGGCCGTCTGAAACCCCTAACCAGAAGAAAGCATATGAAAATCACGCCAATCCAAGCCCTAAACGACAACTACATCTGGATGATTCAAGAAGGTAACCATGCCGCCTGCGTCGATCCGTCTGATGCCACACCCGTTTTGAAATTCCTCGTCCACAACCATCTGATGCTGGCGCAAACATGGATTACCCATCCGCACCCCGACCATACCGGCGGCGCAAAAAGCCTGTTCCACGGCTTTTTAGAATCCCCGATCTATGGCGAAAGCGACATCGACGTAGCAACGCATACCGTCACCGCAGGTACGCAGTTCCCGTTTGGCGAAGGCTTGGTTACCGTTTGGGCAACCCCTGGCCATACCGACCGCCACATCAGCTATCTGTTGGAAAATTCAGACGGCCTGCACGTTTTCTGCGGTGATACCTTGTTCTCAGCCGGTTGCGGCCGCGTATTTACCGGAACGATTGAGCAGCTTTACGACAGCTTCCACCGATTCAACCAGCTACCCGAAGAAACACTGTTTTATCCGGCGCACGAATATACAGCCTCCAATCTGCGCTTCGCCCTGCATATCGAGCCGGACAACACCGACATTCAGACGGCCTTGGCCGCAGCCGAACATACGCCGACACTGCCTGTCAGCCTTGCGCACGAACGCAAAGTCAACCCGTTTTTCCGCATACATTTGCCCCAAGTTCAGGCACGCGCCGAAGAATTGAGCGGACGAAAATTAAACAGCGAACTCGAAGTCTTCGCCGCTTTGCGTGAATTAAAAAATCAATTTTAATTGGGCTTAGTTCCCAAAGAATAAGGCCGTCTGAACAATATCTGTTCAGACGGCCTTTATTATTTAGGGATTATTCCCATTCAATCGTGGCAGGCGGTTTGCCGCTGACATCGTAAACCACACGGTTAATGCCTTTGACTTCGTTGATGATGCGGTTGGACACGCGGCCAAGCAGCGAGTAAGGCAGCTCAGCCCAGTGCGCAGTCATAAAGTCGCTGGTAATCACGGCACGCAAAGCTACGACGTAATCGTAAGTACGGCCGTCGCCCATCACGCCGACGGATTTCACAGGCAGGAATACGGCAAAGGCTTGGCTGGTCAGGTCGTACCAAGATGTGCCGTTTTCATCGGTAGTATTGCGCAATTCTTGAATGAAAATATTGTCTGCTTGACGGAGCAAGTCGGCGTATTCTTTTTTCACTTCGCCCAAGATACGCACGCCCAAACCGGGACCGGGGAACGGATGACGGTACACCATTTCACGAGGCAGGCCCAAAGCCACACCCAATTCGCGCACTTCGTCCTTGAACAAGTCGCGCAATGGTTCAAGCAATTTGAGCTTCATGTTTTCAGGCAGGCCGCCGACGTTGTGGTGGGATTTGATGGCGTGGGCTTTTTTGGTTTTCGCGCCTGCGGATTCAATTACGTCAGGGTAAATCGTACCTTGCGCCAACCATTTGGCGTTGGTAAGTTTTTTCTCTTCAGCGTCAAATACTTCGATAAATTCCGCACCGATGATTTTGCGTTTTTTCTCCGGATCGGTCACGCCGGCCAGTTTCGCCAAAAACTGCTCTTCGGCATCAACGTGAATCACGCGTACGCCCAAGTTGCGGGCAAACATATCCATCACCATTTTGCCTTCATTCAAACGCAACAGACCGTGGTCAACAAACACGCAGGTCAGTTGGTCGCCGATGGCGCGGTGAATCAGCGCGGCCGCTACGGAAGAGTCCACGCCGCCGGACAAACCTAAAATCACTTCGTCGCTGCCGACTTGTTCACGGATTTTGGCAACGGCTTCTTCGATGTAGTTCGGCATGGTCCAGCTTGGTTGTGCGCCGCAAATATCCAAGACAAAGCGGTTCAACAACGCGCGGCCTTGTTTGGTGTGGGTCACTTCAGGGTGGAATTGGATACCGTAGAATTGTTTCTCAGCATTTTCCATCATGGCAATCGGGCAAGACGGGGTGTCGCCGATGACAGAGAAGCCGGTAGGCAGTTTGGAAACTTTATCGCCATGGCTCATCCATACGTCGAGCGTGTTTGGCGCATCGTCTTGAATGCCGCGTGTCAGCTCGCTGTCGATGGTTTTAACTTGCGCATAACCGAATTCGCGTTGGTTGCCCGGGCTAACTTCGCCGCCCAAGTGGTGCGCCATAAATTGCATGCCGTAGCAAATGCCCAAAACCGGAATGCCCAAATCAAAAATGCCGGTATCGGCTTGATAATCGGATTCGTAAACGGAATTAGGGCCGCCGGAGAGGATGATACCTTTCGGGTTGAAGGCTTTGATTTCTTCCAAAGGCATATCGAAAGAATGCAGTTCGCAGTAAACGTGGGCTTCGCGCACGCGGCGGGCGATCAGCTGGGTAACTTGCGAGCCGAAGTCGAGAATAAGGATTTTGTCTTGGGTCATGGCGGAAACTTTGCAAAATGTAAGAAAACGGTGCGGCCGGGAGCGTAAATTTCAAATTTAAACCACAATAAAAAAGGCCGTCTGAAACGGCGGATTATACCATTGTTCAGACGGCCTTTATAGGGCAAAACCCAAATCTCTCATCTTTCTATTTTGTGTGTTTCTCAGGAATCATATCGCTGCGCGAGAGCAACAGTAGACAACCCAACACGACCATGCCGATGGCCAGCAACGGCGAGAGGTAAATCCAGTAGCTCATGTGCAGATAAATGGCTGTACCGATATAAACCAACATCGGGCCGGAAACGATGGACTGTTTGTTGATGCCGTCCATAATCAACACGGCAAAGCCCAAAATAATTAATGCGCCGGCAATCATGGTCGATGTCGCAGGCAAAATATCCGTAGCGCGCAAAAACCAAATCGCACCAAAGATAATCAAAAACAAAGGCAGAAAAAGTGAGGGGCGGGACATAACAACGCTCCGTAAAGGTTTCAGACGGCCTGTATTATTGGGTGCGTCGGCCATGCAGGCAAGATATAAAAATGCAATCTTGTGTGTAATTATGCAAAGGTTGGCTCAACAAAAAGGCCGTCTGAACCGTGGCAAACCGAAATCGAATATTTCAATTTATCCTATTTCAGACGGCCTTTTAAATCATCAGGCTTTGCCGGTGCTGCCGAATCCGCCTTCACCGCGCTCGCTGGCGGCAAACTCGTCCACAACCTTAAACGCAGCTTGGACAACCGGCACAATCACCATTTGCGCGATGCGCTCCATCGGCTCGATGGTAAACGCCTCTTTACCACGGTTCCACAGAGAAACCTTCAATTCACCTTGATAATCCGAGTCAATCAAACCGACCAAGTTACCCAAAACAATACCGTGTTTATGGCCCAAACCGGAACGCGGCAACAAAACGGCTGCGTAAGCAGGGTTGGCCAAATGCACCGCCAAACCGGTCGGCACGAGATACACATCGCCTGGCTGCAATACAACAGCTTCATCCAAGCAGGCACGCAAGTCCAAACCGGCAGAACCGGGCGTTGCATAAGCAGGCAGGGAATCGGCCATTTTCGGATTTAAGATTTTCAGTTCGACTTCGGTTTGCATGACAGGACTCCGTATTGTTCTATATTGGAAATGGCTACGATTATACACAAATGCCCTTGAGGCCGTCTGAAAAAACGGAGTATGATTCAGTCAGACCTAAGGAGAAAAATCATGGATCTGCACAATATCCGCGAAGATTACAGCAAACGCGAGCTGTCGGAAGCCGAATGCCACGCCGACCCGATTGTCCAATTTGAGCAATGGCTGAACGAAGCGATTCACGCCGAAGTCAACGAGCCGACAGCGGTCAACGTTGCCGCCGTAGGCGAAGACGGCAGGCCCAACAGCCGTATGGTACTGCTGAAAGAAGTCAACCCAAAGGGCTTTGTTTTCTTTACCAATTACCACAGCCGCAAAGGCCGCTCCTATACGGCACATCCCTTTGCCGCCATGACTTTTTTCTGGCCGGAACTCGAACGCCAAGTGCGTGTTGAAGGACGCATTGAAAAACTCGACGCCGCCGCTTCGGACGAATATTTTGAAAGCCGCCCGTATACCAGCCGTATCGGCGCATGGGCAAGCGCGCAAAGCGAAGTGATTTCCAGCAAAGCCGTATTGGTGGCCAAGGCCGCGGCCGTCGGTGTCAAACATCCCCTGCATGTTCCCCGTCCACCGCATTGGGGCGGATACCTTGTCATTCCCGACCGCATCGAATTCTGGCAAGGCCGCCCCAGCCGCCTGCACGACCGCATCCAATACCGCCTGGTTGACGGCAACTGGATACGCGAACGCCTTTCGCCATAATTTTCGGATTTTCAAACAAAAATTTACTGGTTGAGTTACAATACAGCTTTTCATCGGCAGGCCGTCTGAATCTGATTTTCAGACGGCCTTTTCCCCCAATCCAACCCCTGCCGCAACCGCCGCAGAAGAACCGCTTTTTCAAGCGAGTTAGGAAAAATCATGTCCAAACAGCCTTCCAGCAAACGCCAATGGCGCGACGGCGTATCATCTACCGCCAAAAAACCTTCCAAACCGGCCAAATCCTTTGCCAATAAAAAACGTCCAGACGATGAGCGAAAAACATCAGGCAAACCTTACGGCCAAAAAGTTTCAGACGGCCCAAAAGCTCAAAATACCGCCCCAAAACAACGTGCCGCCAAAGCCAAAAAACTGGTGGTCCGCAACCCCAATCAAAAAATCATGGAGCACGCCCGCGATTTGAAAGAACGCCGCAGCGACCTTTCCCGCTTCGAACCCGAGCGCCTGCAAAAAGTCCTGGCCGCCTCCGGCGTCGGCTCCCGTCGCGAAATGGAAGAATGGATTAGCAACGGCTGGGTAACGGTCAACGGCCGCGTCGCCCAACTGGGCGAAAAAGTTACGCCCGACGACCACGTTACCGTCAAAGGCAGCATCATCAAACTCAAATGGGCAGACCGCCTGCCACGCATCATCCTCTACTACAAACAAGAAGGCGAAATCGTTTCTCGCGATGCCCCGCAAGGCCGCGTCAGCATTTTCGCCCGCCTGCCGCAAGCAGCCAGCAGCCGCTGGGTGGCCATCGGCCGTTTGGACATCAATACCAGCGGCCTTTTGATCCTGACCACTTCAGGCGAACTGGTTCAACGCTTTGCCCACCCCAGCTTTGAAGTCGAACGCGAATACGCCGTGCGCGTATTGGGCGAGTTGACCACCGAACAAATGCGCGTCCTGACTGAAGAAGGCGTCATGCTCGAAGACGGTTTGGCAAAAGTCGAACGCATCTACGAACAAGGCGGCGAAGGCGCGAACAAATGGTACAACGTTGTTATCAAAGAAGGCCGAAACCGCGAAGTACGCCGCATTTTTGAAAGCCAAGGACTGACCGTCAGCCGCCTCGTCCGCGTAGGCTTCGGCCCCATCGGCCTGCCAAACCGCCTCAAACGCGGCCAGTTCTACGAACTCAATCCGGCAGAAGTCGCCAACATCATCAAATGGGCGGATATGCTGCTGCCGGGCGAACGTCGACGGAAGAAAAGTTAATGTAAGACAAATCGGGGCTGAGGCCTTTACAAAATCGTCTCAGCCCGACAAAATCTTGCACAAGTCATAAACATAGTGGGTTAAGTTTAAACCAGTACCGCATTGCTCCGCCTTGTCCTGATTTAAATATTCACACATTAAAACTCAAAAAAAGTGACTCAGCGCCAGCGTTAACTCTGCCAATACACTGCCATCAACACTTTTAATAATCAGCATGTGATATTTCCCAGGAGCTTAAATCATGCCCCGTTTCTTCCTGAAAACCGTTTCCATACTCACTTTGACAGCCTTGACCGCATGTTCTGACTCAAAAGAATACTCGAACCCCTCTTTTGGTCCCTCTCTAGGATTCAAGGAAAGCCAAATTGTTGCCATACAGAAGGTTAAAACACCTACTGTCAAGGTTCGAAACACCGAACGCTACCAAGACCAACCCGACCAACCGGTCAAATCCGTTGCTCAAGAACCCGTTTCCACATTTAGCATCGATGTCGATACCGGTAGCTACGCCAACGTCCGCCGATTTCTGAACAGCGGCAAACAGCCGCCTAAAGATGCTGTACGGATTGAGGAAATCGTCAATTACTTCCCTTATAACTATCCGCTGCCTACTGACGGCCGTCCATTTGCCGTTCATACTGAAACCATTGATTCTCCATGGCAACCGGAAGCCAAGCTGATCAAAATCGGTATCCAAGCACAAGACACGGCAAAGAAAGACTTGCCGCCTGCCAACCTCGTTTTCCTTGTGGACGTATCCGGCAGTATGAATGCAGAAAACAAACTTCCGCTGGTTCAAGAAACCCTGCGCATCCTAACCCGACAACTGCGCCCGCAAGACAAAGTGACCTTGATTACCTATGCGTCAGGTGAAGATCTGGTACTCCCGCCCACATCAGGTGCAAATAAAGAAACCATCCTGAACGCCATCGACAAGCTGCGAGCAGGCGGCGCAACAGACGGCGAATCCGCACTGCAAATGGCTTATGAGCAAGCGCAAAAAGCCTTCGTACACAACGGCATCAACCGTATCCTGCTGGCGACCGATGGCGACTTTAACGTTGGCGTATCTGATACCGAAACGCTCAAATCCATGGTTGCCGAAAAACGTAAAACCGGCGTTTCACTCAGCACGCTAGGCTTCGGTACGGACAATTACAACGAAGACATGATGGAACAAATTGCCGATGCAGGCGACGGCAATTACAGCTATATCGACAACGAAAAAGAAGCGAAAAAAGTTCTGCAGCAGCAACTGACTTCCACGCTTGCCACCGTTGCGCAAGATGTCAAAATCCAAGTCGAATTCAATCCTGCCACTGTCAAAGAATACCGCTTGGTCGGCTACACTAACCGCACCTTGCGCAATGAAGACTTCAACAATGACAAAGTAGATGCAGGCGATATCGGCTCAGGCCACAGCGTGACCGCCATCTATGAAATCATTCCGGCTGGCAAAAACGGCTGGCTGAACGAATCACGCTATCAAAAAGCCCCTGCCGTTAAAGGCAGTAAAAACGAATACGCCTTTGTCAAAGTACGCTACAAACTGCCTGGGGAAAAAGACAGTAAGCTGATGGAACAAGCAATTCCCGTTGGCAGCAAACCGCTGGAGCAAGCCGATAAAGACACCCTGCTCGCCCTGGCCGCAGCTTCCTATGCCCAAGCCCTGCGCGGCGGCGAATACAACGGCAAACTTGGCTGGAGCGACATTGAAAAAATGGTACAGAAAGTCCAAGGCGATGATCCGTTTGAACTGAAATCGGAATTTCTACAATTGGTCCGCATTGCCGCCGGTAGCGAAAAGAAATCAGGTCCTTTGGTTAAAGAATAAAACCTGAAAAAGGCCGTCTGAAAAACATTCAGACGGCCTTTTAATTAAACTTTTTATTTTTCCGATTTCAACACCCGCTGACGGCAGGTTTCGCTCAATACCATGCCTGCGCTGACGGAAACGTTCATGCTTTCGACTGTACCAAACATCGGAATCGATACCAACATATCGCAATGCTCGCGCGTCAGGCGGCGCATGCCTTCGCCTTCGTTGCCCATTACCCAGGCCACGCTGTCGGGCAAATCGCAGTGGTAAAGGTCGGAGTCGCCGCCCATGTCCGTGCCGACAATCCAAATACCGTATTCTTTCAGCTCACGCAAAGTACGTGCAAGATTGGTTACGGTAATATACGGCACGGTTTCCGCCGCGCCACAGGCAACTTTGCTGACAGTCGCATTCAGGCCGGCGCTTTTGTCTTTGGGCGCAATCACGGCATGTACGCCCATCGCATCGGCAGTACGCAGACACGCGCCGAGGTTGTGCGGATCGGTAATGCCGTCCAATACCAGCAAAAACGGCGGTTCGCTCAGGTTTTCCAATACATCTTCCAAATGAACATGGTTTTTGGAAGCATCGATAAACCCGACCACGCCCTGATGACGTGCCCCTTTGCTGATGGCATTCAGGCGGTCGGCATCAGCAAAATGCACACGTACGTTTTCAGAGGCTGCTTTATCCAATACATCGCGGGTGCGCGCATCGGATTTGCCCTCTTGGATATAGAGTTCGGTAATCGATTTCGGGTTTTGCCACAAACGGGCATTGACGGCGTGAAAGCCATAGATGAGTCGTTGGTTTGCCATGTTTTTGCTTTATCAAAAAATTCAGACGGCCATTATAGCAAGTAAGGCCGTCTGAAAATTTTTTATTTCATCAAATAACCGAGTATGCCTGAAGTACCAACGCCGATTATTACCGTCACCAACATTGAAAACCGGCTGGCGGCCAATACCGTCAAAGCAATGGCAATCAGCTCATGCGGTTTGTCCGATACAAAATAAGGCGCAATCACAGAAATCAACACGCAGCCCGGCGCAGCCTCCATCACCACTTGCGCACGACGACTCAATGTACGGTTGCGCAATGCAAAAAAGCCGATTAATCGGGTTGAATAAGTAACGGCCAACATGCTTAAAAACAGCAGAAACGATTGCAGCGACAACAAATCCTTCATTTTTGCTCTCCCCACACATACGCCGCCAACAAGCCCGACAACGTTCCGGCTGGAACATACCATGCACTATCCACGGTCAAATAGGTTGCGCACGCCACAATCAGGCTAACAAACCAAGGGCGTGAAGCCGCAAAGCTCTTCCACATCCCGCGCAGCAACACCAAAAACACCGCAGGAAACGCCATGCCGAAGCCCCAAGCCGCCACATCGCCGAACATCGGGCCGACTGCCGCGCCAAATGCAGCAAAACCAATCCACGTTACATACAAAATAAAGCACACACCGGCATAAAACGGCATATTGAACGCTGGCAAACCTGCCGCCTTACGCTTTTGAATTTCAGCAAATGCCATCGCCCAGCTTTCATCACACATAAAAAACAGCGCGGGCATTGCCTTTTTCAGCGACATATCCCTCATATACGGCGCAATCGCCGCCCCCATCAGGATATGGCGCGAATTAATCATAAATGTAACCGTTGCAATCAGTATAATCGGCAAGGGATTTGCCCACAAATTGACTGCGGCAAATTCCGAACCTCCGGCAAAGTTCATGCCCGTCATCAGCAGCATTTCCAGCCAGCTCATGCCTTTCTGCCCGCCCTGCATGCCCAAAATCAGCGCCCACGGCAACAAGCCGATCAGCATGGGGGAACATTCTTTGATACCGCGCAGAAATTCCGATTGAGGAGAAGCAGTGTGATTCATTTTGATTGAAACGGTTTATTAAAAAGAAGCGACGTATTATAAATCAGGCCGTCTGAACAAGGGTATAATACGGAAAAATTAGATTTATTTACGGAAACCGATATGACCCACACCGTCCATCTGCAGTTTGAAGAAATTGACAATACCGTGTTGCAACGCCTGTGCGGCGCGCTCGACAGCAATCTCGAAGCCTTAGGCAAAGCCCTTGATATCCAAATCAGCCGCCGCTTCGAACATTTCACCTTCATGGGAGAACTGGCACACGCCGGCCGTCGTGCCTTGCTGTCGCTTGCCGAAGCCGCAGAAAAAGGCGACTTGGACGACAACGCCATCAGTCTTGCGGCCGTTGAAGCAAAAACCGCAGATGAAAAACACGAAGAAAAACACCACGACCAACAATACTATTTCCGCACCAAACGCGGCAGTATTGGCGGCCGTACCCCGCGCCAAAACGGCTATATCCGCGCCTTGCTCAACCACGATGTCGTGTTCGGCTTAGGCCCGGCCGGTACGGGCAAAACCTATCTTGCCGTTGCCGCCGCCGTCGATGCCATGGAAAAACATCAAATCGAACGCATCGTTTTGGTGCGCCCAGCAGTTGAAGCAGGCGAAAAATTAGGCTTCCTGCCGGGCGATTTGGCACAAAAAGTCGATCCCTACCTGCGACCGCTTTACGATGCACTGTATGATTTGATGGGTTTCGACCGCGTAACCAAACTGATGGAAAAAGGTTTGATTGAAATTGCGCCGCTGGCCTATATGCGCGGCCGCACCTTAAATGGCGCGTATGTCATTTTGGACGAAGCGCAAAACACCACGCCCGAACAAATGAAAATGTTCCTGACCCGTATCGGCTTCGGTGCCAAAGCAGTCATTACCGGCGACATCAGCCAAATCGACCTGCCGCGCAACATCAAATCCGGCTTGAAAGATGCACGAGAAAAACTGCGCGACGTAGAAGGCCTGTATTTCCACACTTTCACCAGCGAAGACGTCGTCCGCCATCCTTTGGTGCAAAAAATCGTCGAAGCCTATGAAGCAGCGGAAGAACAAGCTGAAAAGAAAAACGACGAATAATCTTTTCAAACACTTCAGGCCGTCTGAAAATTAAATTTCAGACGGCCTTTCTACATCATTCGCCACATAACACTGCTATAATCCGAAAACCAAGTAAAACAACGACTTCAAAAGGAAAAATATGACCCTCAAGCCACCCGTCCGAATCGCCGTTACCGGCGCGGCAGGCCAAATCGCCTACGCCACCCTCTTCCGTATTGCCGGCGGCATCATGCTCGGACGCGACCAACCTGTTATCCTGCAGCTGCTCGACCTGCCGCAGGCACAACAGGCATTACGCGGTGTGATTATGGAAATGCAGGATTGCGCCTTCCCGCTCCTTGCCGACATCTTTGCCACAGACGACCCCGAAGTCGCCTTCAAAGATGCCGACATTGCCCTCTTGATTGGAGCACGTCCGCGCACGCAAGGCATGGAGCGTGCCGACTTGTTGCACGCCAATGGCGAAATTTTCAAAGTACAAGGCGCGGCGTTGAACAAAGTTGCCCATCGCAACGTTAAAGTCCTCGTCGTCGGCAATCCGGCCAATACCAACGCCTACATCGCCATGAAATCCGCACCCGACATCCCGCCGGAAAATTTTACCGCCCTGATGCGTCTCGACCACCACCGCGCAGTCAGCCAAATTGCCGAAAAAATCAACCGCCCGATTACTTCCATCGAGCAAATGTGCGTCTGGGGCAACCACAGCCCGACCATGTACGCCGACTACCGCTACGCCACCAGCAACGGCGAGTCCGTCCAAGACATGATTACCGAACCCGACTGGAACACCGAAGTCTTCATGCCGAAAATCGCCGGACGCGGTGCCGCCATTATCGCCGCACGTGGCTCATCATCCGCGGCCTCCGCCGCCAATGCCGCCATCTACCACCTGCGCGACTGGTTGCTCGGCAGCAGCAGCAAATGGATAACCATGGGCGTTCCATCCGACGGCTCTTACGGCATTCCCGAAGGTTTGATTTTCGGCTTCCCCGTCATTTGTGACGAAGGCAGCTACCGCATCGTCCAAGGCTTAGATTTGTCGGACGAATTCAGCCAAAAACGTATTGCCGCCACACTGGCCGAATTAGAAGAAGAACGTTCAGCCATCCAAGATCTACTCTAAAACAAAGGCCGTCTGAAAACCAAATTTCAGACGGCCTAAATAATTAAATGCCCGTTCTACAATCATTTTTAAAAGCTAGAATGGCACTCTTTGTCCTTGCTTATCTTTAAGATGCCATCGGCCTGACGGTGTACAACCGCCACCACTACCGCCGACAGCATAATGATCACAATTCGGGTCAAGCCGTTTCCCTTGAGAATATGAGCCATTTGTCAAACCGTCTCCATCAAAGGAACTGCATGCGCCGGTGAAAGCTACGCAAAACAGGATTAAAAATTTCTTCAACATTCACATCACCTTTTTTATAAAAATCATACCCAAAAATTGCAACCTAGATAAAGTTCCCACGCTATCGATATGAGCCACACCGTGTGAGCAAAAAGAACCAATCTCGCCTTGCCCACATTTGTGTATATAACTAATTGTGCCGCCGATATATGTGCCAAAATTTCGCTGCCATCACTCAAAGAAAAACTACTGCCAGAAATTTGGAATACACATCTAATGCAATTAAAAACATATAAAATAGTTATCAAACTAATTTTATAGACATGTGACAAATTTTTTGCAACTTTGTTTCTTATGGTTTTGCTTCTTTATAAAGCTCGTTCTCATAATATGAAAATTACCCAATACCTTTTCTGCGTTTAAAAAAGGCCGTCTGAAAACCAACTATCAGACGGCCTTTACTGTGCAGCTTTATTCCGCTACATCAATGCACAAATATTTCAATTCCAAATATTCATCCGCACCATATTTGCTGCCTTCACGTCCCAGACCGCTGCGTTTCACGCCGCCAAAAGGTGCCGCTTCATTGCTGATTAAGCCCGTATTGATACCGACCATACCGTATTCCAAAGCTTCGCCGACGCGCCATTGGCGGGCAGTGTCGGCGGTGAAGAGGTAGGCCGCCAAACCGTATTCCGTATTGTTCGCAGCCTCAATGACTTCGGCTTCGGTTTCAAAACGGAACACCGGACACAAAGGCCCGAAGGTTTCCTCGCAAGCTACCGCCATTTGCGCCGTAACGCCGCTTAAAACAGTCGGCTCAAAAAACGTTCCGCCCAACGCGCTACGTTTGCCGCCGGTCAGGCAACTTGCGCCTTTAGCAAGCGCGTCGGCGATGTGCTGCTCGACTTTCTCCACCGCTTTTTCCTCAATCAGCGGCCCTTGGTTCACTCCATCCTCCAAGCCGTTGCCCAATTTGAGCGCAGCCACTTTTTCACTTAATTTGCGGCAAAATTCGTCGTAAATACCTGATTGAGCGTAAACGCGGTTGGTGCAGACGCAGGTCTGACCGCTGTTACGGAACTTGCTGGCAAGCGCGCCTTCAACGGCTTTGTCCAAATCGGCATCGTCAAACACGATAAACGGCGCGTTGCCGCCCAGTTCCAAACTGAGTTTTTTAATGTCTGCCGCACTGTCGGCAAAAATTTTTGCGCCAACTTCGGTAGATCCGGTGAAGCTGATTTTGCGTACAGTCGGATTTGTGGCAAATTCATGGCTGATTTCCGAAGCACTACCGCTGACAACAGGCAACAAATCCTGCGGCACGCCGGCTTCATAAGCCAAAACGACCAATGCATACGCACTCAAAGGCGTGAGCGATGCAGGTTTGACAATCATCGCACAGCCCACCGCCAAAGCAGGTGCAGCCTTGCGCGCAATCATTGCGGATGGGAAATTCCACGGCGTAATCGCAGCGGTAACGCCGACGGGCTGTTTCAATACAACCAGTTTTTGCGACGCTTTCACACTCGTCAGCACATCGCCGTCAATCCGCCGCGCTTCTTCGGCAAACCAGCGCACAAACGAAGCCGCATAATCAATTTCACCACGCGCCTCAGTCAGGCTTTTGCCCTGTTCCATCGTCATGATGCGCGCTAGTTTTTCTTTGTTTTCCTTAATCAAAAAATACCAACGCCACAACACATCAGCGCGCTCCAACGCGGTTTTTGCCGCCCATAATTTTTGTGCCGCCTCTGCCTTTTGAATCAAAAGCTTCAGGCCGTCTGAATCAGTCTTACGGACAAACGCCAAAGCCTCACCTGTTGCAGGGTTATCAACTCTAATGGCATCTGGAATCGAAACAAAGGAAATATCGGGATGATTGAGCAAACGGGCAAAATCTTTCATGAGAAACTAACTTTCTAAAATCTGGAATATGTGTTCATTATCATATTCATACCATGAAAGCGCAACTGAATCGCAAAATAAGACAACAGCAAAAGCCGTCTGAATATCTTACAGACGGCCTTATATATTACGCCTCAAGCAAGGGGCCTAAATCTTAGTTAAAACCCCTTGACAAATATTTTTAACCGATATTTGAGAGGGGTCTAAAATGTCAATTTGTTTCTACACTATCACACCACAACCGGAACAAAATCCAGTTGCCTACATCGTCCGTCTTTTCTCCGATAAAAACGGCTATTCCAAGCTCATTAATACAAGAGCCTTCCCTGTAACTAATCCCCAAAATCCAAAAGCAACAGAAGAAACCGCTTCTTTATATGGCGAGTTATGCGTTACTGATTTCATGAATCAGGAGGAAAACGCATGAACCGTTCAGCTTCAGCAAGCGCGGAACGCGCTCTTCCTTGTCTAAATAGTAACAACTGCATTGAGATCGAAAACTCTTTGGAAAACAAGGAAAACAATTTCCAGTAAACGCGGAAAAATTCACTAAATCAAATGAAAACCTAAACGAATTTTCAACTTCGCACAAAAAATCTGCTTCAGCCTTAGAAATGAATGTTCATCAATTCATCGAAGCTTTCGGAATTGATAACGTGGGCTTCCTTACTTTGACTTTTACCGATGATGTTCAAGACGTGAAAGAAGCAAGTCGCCGTTTTCATAGCCTTAGAACAAACTTTCTGAAACGCCATTTTGAACACTATATCTGCGTTTACGAGCGCATGAAAAGCGGTCGTATTCACTTTCACTTAATCGTAAACACAAGACAAAACATCAGAAACGGTCTCAATTTCCGCCAAATTCAAGCTAAAAATTACTCAAGCGCAAGCAAAGCACTTCGCCAGCTTTGGGTCTTTCTCCGTGAAAACATGGGTAAATATGGCTTTGGCCGTTCTGAATTACTGCCGGTTAAAACCAATAGTAAAGGTCTTGCCCGATATGTTGCGAAATACATTGCAAAGCATATCGATAGCCGTTTGCCTGAAGATAAAGGATTCCGCCTGATTAGAACGACAATTGACAAAAAGCACCTTTGGAAGATGGCAAACAGTAATTTTTCGTTTGTATCTGCTGGTTCTCGCAAATGGCGAGAACAGCTAAGGAAATGGATTAGTCGCATTGACTCTTATTTAAAGTCAATGCCCCTTTATAAATTGCGCCCATACGAAGCAATCAATCAGGACAATTACAACCACATTTTATCTGATTACCTAAGCCCGAAATGGGCATTTAAAAACCGAGAAACCATAGTAAATCTGATTTAAACAGAAAGGAAAAAACATGACACAAGAAACCGAACGCCGACAAGGTATGTTTGTTATCGCCTCTTTTGACCGAATGTTCACGCGTGAACGCAAAAACCAAGACGGCACATTTACCAAGACGCATTATGTCGGCCTGATTATCCGTAGCGAAACTGAAACGCGCCTTTGTGAAGTTCGCACCAAACACCCTTGTTGTTAGATTAAAGGGAACAATAGATAAAACAAAAAGAAGTAGAGTATTTGATGCAGGCTCAAATGGAAAAACTGGCTATTCCATTTTGGGAAAAAGAAAAAGAGGAAAAAGCAACACTTTCGGAGGAGTTCAATGGACTAAATATGTTTTAGATTCTTGTCATTTTGACTGGAATGGTGGTTATTGTGATGTGAAACTGGGAAATGATTACAGACGAAGCGTTGGATTTTCTTTAAAAATAAGAGACACAGAAGTCCTCGACAATGAAAAATTCCTACAAATCGCTACCCCATATATTGACGCAAACCCTACGCCTTTTGTAGAAGGCACGGGTAAACCTGAATATAAAGAAAACATTAAAGTCCCTGCCGGAACAGTCGTTACAATCGGCCCTATTGAAACGCCCAAAGGTAAAAAGACTTATACAGTAACCTTCACAAATCCAACTAATGGCGGAAGTAGCGAAGCTACTGTTCAAACCAATACAAGTCCTGCACTTAATGGCAATCCTAACGGTAAACCTGATGGCAATCCTGACGGCAAACCCGATGATAAGCCTGATGGCAAAGACGGTAAGGACGGCAAAGACGCCCAAGAACTTTGTGAAAAACACCCCGAAGCCTCGGCATGTAAAGACTTAGGAGATACTGACTATAAAGACTTAGAAATCCCTGAAAAAGCAATTAACCTTGAACTGAAACCGCTGGACGTTTTTAGCACAAACGGCACCTGTCCAGCAAACCCGACTTTTAGTTTAGGCGTATTAGGAACGTTTGATATTCCCTATGATTATTTCTGTAATATCGCCCGATTGCTTCGTCCTATATTAATTCTAGGTACGATCATAATGTGCGGATTCTTTGCGTTCAACGCAGTTAAGGAGCTTTAATCATGTGGGGCAAATTAATCACAAGCGTTTTAATGACCGTTGCAGGAAAAGTTATAACCGCGCTTGGCCTGTCATTCGTCAGTTATGTAGGGCTAAATGAAATTCAAGGCTTTCTGTTGTCGCATGTTCAATCGCAGATAGGCGGTATTCCTTCAGACGCCATGAACCTAGCTTATATTGCTGGAATTGGTGTTTGTCTGAACTGGATTTTTGGTACATTCGCATTTGTTGTTTCGCTTAAAAGTCTTTCTAAATTGTCAGCTTCTATCAGTAAAAAATAAAAAGGGTAACGTATGCTTTATTTAATTACAGGTGTTCCGGGTTCGGGTAAGACCCTGAAGATGATTTCAGACTTGATGACACGTCAAGACTTAAAAAACCGTCCTTTATATCTTGACGGCATTCCTGAAGTAGATGAAAAAATTATTCCAAATTTGCCTATTCCTGAAGGTGAAACAATGCAGACGTGGCACAAATGAGCACCCACTGCGTAATACTCGTTATTGACGAATGCCAGCGCGTATTTAGGCCATGCCCAAGCGGTTCAAAAGTCCCCGATTTCGTGGCCGAACTAGAAACACACCGCCATAAAGGCATTGATATCTTTCTATTAACCCAACATCCTAGATTAATTGATAGTAACGTCCGCACCTTGGTTGGCCATCATTGCCATATCGGAAAAACAAATTTAGGCGTTCGCCGTATGCTGGAATGGGAAAGGTGCGCAGACCCAACATCAGCAAGAGACGTATCATCTGCTGTAAAAAGCGTTTATACGTTGGATAAAAAAGCCTTTGGCGTATATAAATCAGCCGAAGAACACACCAAAATCAGCCGTGTTGTATATATCTTCCCTGCTGTGCTTGCCCTATTAATTACCGCTGGTTGGTATATCTATTCAAGCTGGAATAATCGGATAGATACGATGAAGTCAGAACAGGAAAAGCCAAAAATTGAGGCGCAAGCCTCAAGCCCTGAAGCGGTGGGGGCGGTTGCTGTTCCAACAGCAAACGGCACCAACGCAGAAGGGCAATACACGCCACAAACGGCTATTCCTGAACCGCCAAAGCCACATCTATCAGAAGATGACTACAAGCCGAGAATTGAAGATAGACCCGAAACTGCGCCAATATATGACGGCATGAACAAATCAATAGCTGCCATGCCTTGGCCGTCCGCGTGCGTAAAAAGTGATAATGGCTGTAATTGCTATACATACCAAGGCTCTAAGATTGCGGAAATAAGCAAAAAAACCTGTTTAAGTTATATCAAAGATGGCTTGCCGTTCAATCCTTATAAAGCCAAAAAGACCGAAACAGCAGAAGTTAAAGAAACCGAACAAGAAATAGAAAAGCCACAAGTTTCATCTATGGGCGGTAAAAGTCAACAGAATCTAATGTATGAAGGCTATGTTGAAAAAGGAAACGAAATAGGCGCACAAAATGGCGCTAAAACAGGTTCATGAATCCGATCAGGATTGAACCTAAACCAATAACCATTAATCAAGTCAGGGGGAGGACGTCCAGAAAGATGTGTAAAGACAGCTTTATCGTCTTTATAAATCTTTTTGGATACCCCCTTGACGCTAGCCCACCCCAAAACGCTTTAAAGAAGGGTTGGTGCGGTTTTTTGCGCCAACCCCTGCCACATGGCGAATGTCGCCGAAGGCAAGCACACGATAAGCTTCAAGCCCTGAATGAGTAAATCAGCCCATTGAGGGCTTGGCGTTTGACGAAACACCAAGTAAAGCCCACGACTTCGTAAGTACGGCCAAAGCGTACAGCTTGTAGCAAAGATAGAAGCGTGGGCTTTCGTACATCTTAAGTTTGAACACTATCTAGGGCAAAAAGCCCGAATTAATAAGGTTAAACCATGTACTTAGGAATAGACGTTTCAAAGCTCACAATAGATTGTTGTTTGATTGCAGACGGCCAAAATCATCAAAAGAAGTTTCAGAACAATAAAGGAGGATTTGAACAATTAATAAAGTGGCTACAAAGTCATAAAGTAACCGATAAGCTCCATTGCGTTTGCGAAGCAACAGGCACATATTACGAAGCATTAGCCGAATATCTTTATTCACGATATACAATTACCGTAGAGAATCCACGAAAGATAAAAGGATATGCGATAGCAGAACTACAACGATCCAAAACAGACACACAAGACGCAAAGTTGATAGCGCAATATTGCCAAGACCGAAAGCACAAATTAAAAGCATGGCAACCGCCGGCAAAAGAACAGAAGCAATTACAAGAAATCGCCCGATATTTAGACTATCTGAAACAGCAACGCGCAACAGAAAAAGCCAAACAACACGAAGCACCCGACTACATCAAATCCCATATTCAAACAACTATTTCAAATCTGACAGCACAAATACAGACAGTCAAAAAGCAATTACTTCAGTTCTACAAAGACAATCCAAGTTACAACAACCTGCGCAAAAGGCTGAAAACAATAACAGGCATAGGCGAGCAAGCTACAGCCGTATTACTATCAACCTATAAAAGACATGAATTTAAAAATGCAAAACAGTTCACGGCTTATCTAGGATTAGACCCTAGAAAATATCAATCAGGAACAAGCGTAAACAGAAAAAGCAGAATGAGACCTTTGCAAAAAAGTCCTTCCCCAGACAGCCGAAACTTAAACACAGATTTTCGGCTGTTTTTGCACTGATTATACTCAAATACCCCCTTAATTCCCCCTTGGATAC
>NZ_KV820392.1:0-1027 GCF_001815375.1 Neisseria sp. HMSC065C04 | reverse complement strand
CGTCGCCAATATCGAAACCAACAGCATCACCACCAACAGCTGTATCAAAGAATACCCCCTCTGCACAGTTGCCCCATTCCGTTTTCCGTCAAATGTCTTTAAGTACATATCTTTTATTCCCTTTATCTTTTATATCCCCTATTCAACAAGAGGCTATCCGTTTATCCCTTTACCCAATGCCCCATTAGCCCAAGTCTTCATTCCCGGCCCCATACAAAGCCGCCCGTCAACCCGAACCGGCAAACGGTTCGGCATCAGGGCGGCGTATACGGCAGTTAACCGTCAGGCTTATTTTTTCACGGCAGGCTGTGCAGCCTTAGGCGCGGCAGGAGAAACCGTCGCCTCCGCCTTCAACTTGTTCAGCACCGCATCACCGATGCCCTTCACGTTTTTCAGCTCCTCCACCGATTTGAACGCACCGTTCTTCTGACGGTATTCCACAATCGCTTTCGCCTTAGCCGGACCGATACCCGGCAATGCCTCCAGTTCCGCAGAAGAGGCCGTATTGACGTTCACGGCAGCCAAAGAGAACGCCGTACAAACGGCGGCAAAGACACCAAATAAAAATTTCTTCATCAGATTTTTCCCATAACATGTTTGATTGAATCAGTCAGGAAGTCTACCGAATGGTTTTATTCCACTCTGTAAACACTGTCGCATATAAGGATAGGGCAACAGCCCACACCCATACAAATGCTTACGACATATTAACGCAAATATCGTTCGATTTCAAATATTCAAAACGGTTAACCATAACTTTCGGTACTTTTGTACAAGGATAACAACAGGGTAAATATTTCCGATTCCAATACCAAGATGCACGAATACTCCATAAACACCGGCACATCCCTATCCCAATGTTTGATCCCAACACCTGTTATCCCAATTCTGCCGCTAAACCGACAGACATGTAAAAAGCCCCCGACTGATGTCGGGGGCTTCGGAATGGGTGTTTGGCGGTGACCTACTTTCACATGGAAGAACCACACTATCATCGGCGCTGAGTCGTTTCACGGTCCTGTTCGGG
>NZ_KV820391.1:0-202 GCF_001815375.1 Neisseria sp. HMSC065C04 | reverse complement strand
TCGGGCGGATTTTGGTAGAACGCCGCGTCTTCCTTACTCATTGCCGAATAGATGCCTTTCCAATGGGTTTTAGCGGGAGGCAGTGGCAGAACCTCGTCCAGACGCGGGAAGGTATAGAAAATATTGCCGCTGGTAGTATCCGTACCTTGAAGTGCTACATATAGTTCATGATAGGCTGCTATTCGAACGGGGTCGGCAGGGA
>NZ_KV820390.1:0-4022 GCF_001815375.1 Neisseria sp. HMSC065C04 | reverse complement strand
AAACTGAAGCTTAGTGGCTTTTCCTGGAAGCGTGGTATCGGTTACTTCATGTCCGTAGACACTCGTCATCACTTCTCGGTGTTAAGAAGACCCGGATTTGCCTAAGTCTTCCACCTACCGGCTTAAACAAGCTATTCCAACAGCTTGCTAACCTAACCTTCTCCGTCCCCACATCGCATTTGAATCAAGTACAGGAATATTAACCTGTTTCCCATCGACTACGCATTTCTGCCTCGCCTTAGGGGCCGACTCACCCTACGCCGATGAACGTTGCGTAGGAAACCTTGGGCTTTCGGCGAGCGGGCTTTTCACCCGCTTTATCGCTACTCATGTCAACATTCGCACTTCTGATACCTCCAGCACACTTTACAATGCACCTTCATCGGCCTACAGAACGCTCCCCTACCATGCCAGTAAACTGGCATCCGCAGCTTCGGTTATAGATTTGAGCCCCGTTACATCTTCCGCGCAGGACGACTCGACCAGTGAGCTATTACGCTTTCTTTAAATGATGGCTGCTTCTAAGCCAACATCCTGGCTGTCTGGGCCTTCCCACTTCGTTTACCACTTAATCTATCATTTGGGACCTTAGCTGGCGGTCTGGGTTGTTTCCCTCTTGACAACGGACGTTAGCACCCGCTGTCTGTCTCCCGAGGAACCACTTGATGGTATTCTTAGTTTGCCATGGGTTGGTAAGTTGCAATAACCCCCTAGCCATAACAGTGCTTTACCCCCATCAGTGTCTTGCTCGAGGCACTACCTAAATAGTTTTCGGGGAGAACCAGCTATCTCCGAGTTTGTTTAGCCTTTCACCCCTATCCACAGCTCATCCCCGCATTTTGCAACATGCGTGGGTTCGGTCCTCCAGTACCTGTTACGGCACCTTCAACCTGGCCATGGATAGATCACTCGGTTTCGGGTCTACACCCAGCAACTGTTCGCCCTATTAAGACTCGGTTTCCCTACGCCTCCCCTATTCGGTTAAGCTCGCTACTGAATGTAAGTCGTTGACCCATTATACAAAAGGTACGCAGTCACACCACAAGGGTGCTCCCACTGTTTGTATGCATCAGGTTTCAGGTTCTATTTCACTCCCCTCCCGGGGTTCTTTTCGCCTTTCCCTCACGGTACTGGTTCACTATCGGTCGATGATGAGTATTTAGCCTTGGAGGATGGTCCCCCCATATTCAGACAGGATTTCACGTGTCCCGCCCTACTTTTCGTACGCTTAGTACCACTATTGAGATTTCAAATACGGGACTATCACCCACTATGGTCAAGCTTCCCAGCTTGTTCTTCTATCTCGACAGTTATCACGTACAGGCTCCTCCGCGTTCGCTCGCCACTACTTGCGGAATCTCGGTTGATTTCTTTTCCTCCGGGTACTTAGATGGTTCAGTTCTCCGGGTTCGCTTCGCTTATCCTATGTATTCAGATAAGGATACCTCCTAAGAGGTGGGTTTCCCCATTCGGACACCGCGGGATCATAGCTTTATTGCCAGCTCCCCCACGCTTTTCGCAGGCTTACACGTCCTTCGTCGCCTATCATCGCCAAGGCATCCACCTGATGCACTTATTCACTTGACTCTATCATTTCAAGAACCTCTTTGACTTCGTTTACCTACCCGTTGACTAGGGAAGTAAACTTGAAATTCCTACTTTGATAAAGCTTACTGCTTTGTTGTGTCTTAATCCTGCCTTTTGTGTTTCAGGATTAAGTCGATACAATCATCACCCAAATACTGTGTTCGTTTTCTTTTCTCTTACGAGAGATTTTTCATCCTTTGCAAAGAACAAAAAATCAAAACAAACTCATTGTCTTTGTTTGTTGATTTCGGCTTTCCAATTTGTTAAAGATCGATGCGTCGATATTTCACTTCGCAAATCAAAATAAGCTGCTAAGTATAGCAGGATTCCTTTGATTTGTAAAGTTCTTGGTGGAGGCAAACGGGATCGAACCGATGACCCCCTGCTTGCAAAGCAGGTGCTCTACCAACTGAGCTATGCCCCCGTTCTTGGTGGGTCTGGGAGGACTTGAACCTCCGACCCCACGCTTATCAAGCGTGTGCTCTAACCAGCTGAGCTACAAACCCGGATTCTCTTCTTAAGCGAATCTTGTCTTCACTCAAGCTTTTCTCTTCCGCATCTTTTACAGTTTACCGATAAGTGTGAATACATCAGACCTCTTCTTTCTCTAGAAAGGAGGTGATCCAGCCGCAGGTTCCCCTACGGCTACCTTGTTACGACTTCACCCCAGTCATGAAGCATACCGTGGTAAGCGGGCTCCTTGCGGTTACCCTACCTACTTCTGGTATCCCCCACTCCCATGGTGTGACGGGCGGTGTGTACAAGACCCGGGAACGTATTCACCGCAGTATGCTGACCTGCGATTACTAGCGATTCCGACTTCATGCACTCGAGTTGCAGAGTGCAATCCGGACTACGATCGGTTTTGTGAGATTGGCTCCACCTCGCGGCTTGGCTACCCTCTGTACCGACCATTGTATGACGTGTGAAGCCCTGGTCATAAGGGCCATGAGGACTTGACGTCATCCCCACCTTCCTCCGGCTTGTCACCGGCAGTCTCATTAGAGTGCCCAACTAAATGATGGCAACTAATGACAAGGGTTGCGCTCGTTGCGGGACTTAACCCAACATCTCACGACACGAGCTGACGACAGCCATGCAGCACCTGTGTTACGGCTCCCGAAGGCACTCCTCCGTCTCTGGAGGATTCCGTACATGTCAAGACCAGGTAAGGTTCTTCGCGTTGCATCGAATTAATCCACATCATCCACCGCTTGTGCGGGTCCCCGTCAATTCCTTTGAGTTTTAATCTTGCGACCGTACTCCCCAGGCGGTCAATTTCACGCGTTAGCTACGCTACTAAGCAATCAAGTTGCCCAACAGCTAATTGACATCGTTTAGGGCGTGGACTACCAGGGTATCTAATCCTGTTTGCTACCCACGCTTTCGAGCATGAACGTCAGTGTTATCCCAGGAGGCTGCCTTCGCCATCGGTATTCCTCCACATCTCTACGCATTTCACTGCTACACGTGGAATTCTACCTCCCTCTGACACACTCTAGTCACCCAGTTCAGAACGCAGTTCCCAGGTTGAGCCCGGGGATTTCACATCCTGCTTAAGTAACCGTCTGCGCTCGCTTTACGCCCAGTAATTCCGATTAACGCTCGCACCCTACGTATTACCGCGGCTGCTGGCACGTAGTTAGCCGGTGCTTATTCTTCAGGTACCGTCATCAGCTGTCGGTATTAGCAACAGCCTTTTCTTCCCTGACAAAAGTCCTTTACAACCCGAAGGCCTTCTTCAGACACGCGGCATGGCTGGATCAGGCTTGCGCCCATTGTCCAAAATTCCCCACTGCTGCCTCCCGTAGGAGTCTGGGCCGTGTCTCAGTCCCAGTGTGGCGGATCATCCTCTCAGACCCGCTACTGATCGTCGCCTTGGTAGGCCTTTACCCCACCAACTAGCTAATCAGATATCGGCCGCTCGAATAACGCAAGGCCCGAAGGTCCCCTGCTTTCCTCCTCAGAGAATATGCGGTATTAGCTAATCTTTCGATTAGTTATCCCCCATTACTCGGTACGTTCCGATATATTACTCACCCGTTCGCCACTCGCCACCCAAGAAGCAAGCTTCTCTGTGCTGCCGTCCGACTTGCATGTGTAAAGCATGCCGCCAGCGTTCAATCTGAGCCAGGATCAAACTCTTATGTTCAATCTCTAACTTATAACTTCTGGTCTGCTTCAAAGAAACCGACAGGACAATGTCTAAAACATTATCTTGTCTGTCTTTCAAACAGTGTGAGGCCTAATGCACTCACACTTATCGGTAATCTGTTTTTTAAAGAGCGAATCGAATTATACAGTACATTTAGCAAATGTCAACTAAAATTATCGAAAATTTCAACCAACTGTGTTATACTGTCTGCTTCGTTTTCTTCACCGCGTCAGCAGCGAAGAACCGAACTATACGCCTACCAACAAAACCAGTCAACACC
>NZ_KV820389.1:17238-20947 GCF_001815375.1 Neisseria sp. HMSC065C04 | reverse complement strand
AAAAAAACGGCTGCCTAGGCAGCCGTTGGGTTTATACATCAATCATCTTGATCGAGCAGTTTTTTCAGTTTTGACAAAGGTTCAGTAACAGGAAACGTGTATCCAATAAATTCTTTGAATTGTCCTGTCAAATCCATCTCGTAGAGAGTTCCTGTCCAATCATTGAAAAACTCCAAGAAAAAAGTCATAGACGACGTATAGGTCGTTAAAACCAATCTTTCACATCTCAACTTGCCTTCGAATCCTTCAGAACCCGCATAACAATGTATTGCAAGGTGATGAAGCTTGTTAGGGTTTTCAGCAAGAATCTTTATTGCGTGATAGAGTAACTCGACATCTACGCTAACTTCTAAATCAGGAACTGAATAGTCGTATTCGTCAGACTGATGGATTTCAAGAAGCTCCTCGCTTTCCTCCGGGAAAACAATCTGCAACTTTTGCACTCCATCTTCTATAGAAAGAGTGAATTTTGGTTTTTCAGGAATAACATTGCTTTCGGTTTTAATATTACACATACTAGTCTCCAAAATGGGAGACAACCCTTTCGGGTTGCTCCCGAAAGGGTAGGTTCATTCAAAAATTACAAGTTATGATAACTACTAGGAATCTTCATCCTCGTCGTACTCACAACCGAAATGCTCAATCGCGAAAGCTCGCACTTTATCCTCTTCGCAAGGATACTCGAATAACGCGCCTTCATGACCTTCATAAGATCCCGCAAACCACATTCCCTCCTCCAAGTATTTGGCTTCAAAGACAAGGTCAGGAAAGCGTTTGGAGATTTCTTCATAAAGCCTATCCGGAGGACCCCAGGCAGTGTCACAGCTGATCCAGATGTCGCTTTTCCCAACCGTCACAAAAGTGCAGTCGGGATCTACGTCCCATTTGCAGCCCCAGTTAGCCATTCGCCAGTCATACCAATCCTTATGACCGTATTGGCGGATGTTTTCCGCAATACGCTTGGCAAATTGTTGATCGTAACGAAAACGAGATGCGACTTCAGCGTTATCTTCAAAATGGGTAAATACTTCACCAACAGTCAGATTGTCCCAATCAAATTTTTCCGAAAAATATTGCTTTAATTCGGAGAAAAGTTCATCCGGCAATCTATATTGAACGGACCAAAAGGATTTATCGCTCTGTTCCAGCATTTCCTGTTCCAAATTGATCAACTTCTTTTCAGGTTGTTGAGCAATTTGAAGCCAGGTCAGCTGCATGTAACTATCAGGCACTTCAGGAAGAATCATCTCCTCCGGCATGGGTACAATATGCTGAAAGCTAAATTGATACCCATCGTCGGTTTTGATCAAGATTTGTTCCGCAACTTCAGCGATACGTTGGGGATTGCCTTCAAAATGAAGGCTGTTACTACACCAATTAGGCATATAAAGCTCCTAAGCAGGAATCCCTATCCCTGCGGATAAGGAAACCCGCAGGTTAATGGGCATGCGCCCGGGTTGATAAAAGAGTCGCCACCGGGAATCCGGAGCACATTTCAGACGACAGGTGCTTTAGATAAAAGGCAAAGAAACCGAAACGGTAACTTTGCCTTCAGGAAGCGGAACGACGGTCCCGCTGGTTTGGAAAAGAAGCACGGAAGTTATGCCGACTCTGCGTACAGTTCGGGCAGGATTTCACGGTGCAGCCAGCCGGTGACGACTTCGCGTAGCACATGGCGGCAGCCATCAGGCAGAACATCGGATAGACTGAAACCGAACTCGTACAGTCCTAGCCCTTCATTCGACTGCCACTCGATGATGGCATTGCTGTGGCGGCGGAAAATCCAGGCGATGTCTTCATCTGATAAATACTGCAATGCCACCTGAAAAATAACCATTTTGTCAGGACGGTTAAAATACTGCCGATAGGCAGACATCAGATAGCGCATGTCGGCAACGGCGGATACGCCTTCACCGGCGTATCCGTCCTCAAGGTAAGTGACGGCTGCAACAGCATCACCATTGCTACTGCTGATACAAACCATGTCGGCATTAGCCTGTTTGGCAAACTCTTCACAGGTTTGGGCAAAGATGGCCAAATCAGCCCCTAATCCCAATATTTTCAGTTCACGTCTAATAGCGGCCATGGCACCATCCGTGTGGGCAGTCAAAACAGCACCGTTTAATTTAGCTGCCGCAGCTGCCGATTCTTCCCTATCGGGATTCATCCATACAATAAAGTTTTGCATTATGTTGCTCCTTAAAAAGAAAACGGAGAACACAGTCCGTAGGGATTGTGTTCCCCACGGGGTTGATAAAAGAAAATGCCGTACATCCCGAAGGATGCGTGTCATGTTTAACGGCAGGACACAAGACAGATAAGGTCTGTCAGCCTGTAAAGACAGGTATTTTTAGAAGGCCTTACTTGAAGGCCGTCTGAAAATACCTGCCCGAAGGCAGGTAGAAGTTACGATTTCAACCGGAAACCACCATATTCGGTGCATTTCCGGAAATCAGAATGTCAATCAGTGTCTGTGTGGCTGCGATGGGCATCTCGTTGCTGATCACAATACTCTGCAACGGAAAATACTTACTTGAGCCGAACACAGACAGGCCAAACTTATCGGGTTTGAAGAAAAAGGAAAAGCCGGGATCTGCTTCACAATACAAATGAGCCTGAAGGATGTTTTCAGAAACATCCAAAACCGATTCGCCGTTTTCGCCAAAGACCAAACCGTATTTCAGGGCAATATAGTTTGCCACTTCAATCAACAGACGTTCGGCATCAGACGGCTTGGGATCAGACGACAGTCTGCCTGCGTACCACTGCCTGCGCTTTTCTGCAGGTGTGTTGAAGACTTTTTCAGCCCAAAGGCGCACCGCTTCGCTGACCTGAATACAGCCTTCTCCTTCAAGAACGGCGACGGCATAAAGCCAATCGTCGAAATAATCGGCTGCCTGGCCAAACGTCAGACCGCTGCCGATAAAGTCGGCAAAGCCGTTTTCGACACGATAGGCAAGGTCTTCGGCATATTCTTCAAATGCCTTATAACTTTCCTCTGTAATTACTGTATCGCGGGGAACATCCCCCATATCCCCAAGACAGTAACTCATATCGTCCGATTTGAGGATGCCGTTGCTGCGGTAGTAATTGGGATAGTGTTTTTCGATAAAGTCCCAGTCCAAAGCGGACGGGCGAAGCATGAAATATTTTGAAACGGACACGAGATTTCCTTTCAGGATAAAAAGAGGGATACGCGCCCGTCGGGGAACGTATCCCCGTGGGGTTTAAAGAAGACTAAATTAATTAAAGAACAATTGGTTTGTCAGGTTTGCGGTTTCTTCCGTACTGTTTAAAATATTTACCCAGTTCATCTTTGGCCCATGACACCGTTACAATATCGGCTACATTTCTATCTGACTCCAATAATTCAAATAAGTCTGTACGACTTTCTGCCAACCAAAGATTGATTTCATCCTTGTTACGACTATAAAGCCATTGCAGATCCTTGCCGGTCAAATAGTCGACATACAATCCGAAATTTGACTCCACACACACTTTTTCTTTAAGAAGATGCAGCAAATCAGCACATCCTTTGTTGATCTCAGGCTCATTAACTGTTACAGAAGCAGCAAAAACATTACCGTCTCTATAAGGCCAATTTTCTGATAGAAGGTTATGGGCGAAATACTCTGATACTTCAGAAAATTCGACTGCAATCCCTAGCGGGAAGCCTTTATTAGACAAAAATTCTGATACCTGAGCTAAA
>NZ_KV820389.1:10301-17138 GCF_001815375.1 Neisseria sp. HMSC065C04 | reverse complement strand
AAAGGTTTGACCACTTATTGCTTAAAGTAAAAACCTGACCATTCAGAGCCAAGGCTGCATCTTCTGCAAGCTCTTCATCTACATTCATACTAATAATATAAGTTTTCATTGAGTTACTCCTAAAAAAGGGAACCCGCCCCAAAGGACGAATGCCCCTTGGGGTTAAAAATAAAGGTTTATTCCAGCAAAAAGATTAGAATTAATCGTTCGGCAATGATTTCAGGTACCGATCAACGGTAGAACAAGCCCAACAGTTAACAATTTTCTGTATGATTCTGCCTTCTGATTCTGGATAATCCAATTCAGGATCGATAAAATCCTCCCAGATCAGACCAGAAGAATACAGCCAATAGGATATTGTTCCCATATTACGTTCGTACAGCCAGGAAGCAGTTTTCTCTGTTACAACTCGTTCTAAATTTTCACGAAAGTTGGTTGATCCATATTCTATATCCTTCATAAGATAGGCGATGTCGTCATATCCTCCTATATTCGGAACAGGAACCAACAAGAAACTGTCATTATCGTCCATACCTGAATCGGACAATGCTTTGACCAACATAGCATATCCAACACTGCGCCCGCACATAACACGGCCAAAAATCTCTTCTGCCTCGTTATCAGTCAGGCTTTCGATAAAGCCGGGTTGATGCAAGATTTCTGTCCATTCCTCATGACCGTACATGGTAGGTACGAAGACTGCTGCGGTATGGTAATTATCGGCTTTATTGGGTACGGCACCTGCTTGGTTTTCCAATCTGAGGTATTCGTCTACAGGAATCACGCCTTTGATCATCGATGCGGAATACCCAAAGTCGGACAGTCTGCTACCGATGACATCTGTGATGTTTTCACGGCTACATGGTTGACGAATAGTCTGGCCGTTGAGTAGCTCTGCGGCCTTACCCGCAACTTCATACTCCTGTTTAAACCAGACAATGTAGGTTTCGTATTGATTATTCACTGTATTGCTCCTAAAAAACTGGGATACCGTTCCCCAGGGGTACGGTCCCCACGGGGTTGATAAAAGAAAATGCCGTACATCCCGAAGGATGCGTGTCATGTTTAACGGCAGGACACAAGACAGATAAGGTCTGTCAGCCTGTAAAGACAGGTATTTTCAGACGGCCTTACTAAAGTCGTCTGAAAATACCTGCCCGAAGGCAGGTGAGGTATATAACGATTACAAGGTTAGTAATCTTCTGGGAACAGGAGTGTGGTAAGACTTCTGTCCCATTCTGTAATGACCCAAATTCTTTGGTCCCCGATCTTGTAAGAAGACATTATTCTGCCTTCTTCACCTGGCTTGAGTGCCTGCTGATTCAACTTTGCATCTTCAGGGGGAAGATCTCCCCATATGCCACGGCGGTGGGCCTCAAGCAATATTTGGGCATAAAGATTATTGTCATACAGTTGTGCAGGCAGGTGCTCTTTTGCCCAGTTATCTACTGTTGCCGTCATAGACACTCGGCCAAGGTAAAACAAAGAAGGGGAATCACATGCAGCCATAGCCGCCAGATCAAGTTGTTCCATTAGGTGTATCCTTAAAGAAAGCCGGATACACCCCCTGCGGGAAGTACCCGGCAGGGTTTAAAAATTGAATAGGCCAATCTATTTATTTGATTGTCAGGACTCGGCCAAAATCCGGCGATCCCTCGGTCAAATCAATTGCCCGTATGCTTGGAGAAAACCGGTCGGTTGAGGTAATCGTGACCACAAGTCTATCCTTGTTGTCGTACTCTTCCGATTTGGTTTCTACTTTGGTTTTATGGGTTGAACCTTTAACCAACAGCTTTCGACCATTGGTTGAGGTGACAACGCCATTAACTTGGCCTGCGGCTAATGCTAAAGCAGCATGCCACTGACCCAGAGCACATAAAGGCCGGCGTTTTTCGGCTATAACGGCACTGGTGCCGAAATGTTGAGAAAATGATGGCCATAACGTGCGGGATTGCTGCTGTCCCAGTTCACGTTCCAATATATCCTGCTCCAATTTAAAGCTTCTTGGGCGAAAGACCTTATTGGGTGCAATAGGCACACAGTATGCAGGCGTACCGGCTGGCAAAGTCTCAGGGGCATTTTCAAAATCAAGCAGGAGCCTTTGTTGGGCATCTGCCTGTTTTTTGCTGATAGAGGCTTTGTTTTTCGGTCGTATGCCGAAGATGACCAGCTGTTTGTAGGTATCCACCGCAGCCCTTATCATACGGACATCCGTACAGTGAGAAGCGATTTCGCCGGTTAGGTGCTCCGTCAGAGCGGCTTCCGGAACAATCATCACCAATACTCCGCCAGGCTGCAAAGTACCGAAGGTACGCGCAAAGAAAAGTTCTTCAAGCCGTTTGGTTCTTTGATTAGATAGATTGTCTTTTGCGGTAAAGCCGTAAGGAGGATTCAGAAACAGGAGGCCGACTGCCGAACCCTGCATGGTGCAGTTTTCCACATCGGATTTGATGACACTGGTCAGACGACTCATTGCCTCTTCAGCTCGGTCTTTCTCCAGTTCAATCCCGTAAGTTTGACAACTTATTTTTTCCGATTGCAAAGTAGAGGCTAGAGTAGCCAGGGCTTCTCCTGTTCCACAGCAAGGATCAAATATGCGTAACAAACCTCCAGCGGATGCCGGAATATCAAGGTAAGCGGCTATGCGGGCCAATGTAGCTTGGTCAGTGGGAAAGTATCCGTTGTCACGGTGGTTATGCGCAACACGGGGGTGCATCAGATGGTTAATGGACATGGTAATCTCCAAAAATAAGGTGGATACCGTGCCCAAAGGGGACAGTATCCCCCAAGGGGTTAAAAAATTATGGTTTATTCTTGCCTGGCAATATTCCGGATTCCCGTCTTGAAATTTCGAAGGGCACGGTAATCACCGGGAGAACTCGGCACGGGCAATTTCTGCCCGTTGATATGTAACAGCGAGGCATGTCTGCCACGTTTGTTTTTTTTATAAGTCCATTTTTTGCTCGCAACCAAACTGGCAATATAGACTTGGAAATCTTTATTGGAACTGTATTTCATAAACGTTTCCTTAGAAAAAAACCACTGCCGTATAGAACATACGAAACAGTGGGATATTTGGCCAGAGGCCGAGTTAATAAAAAAGCCGTGTCCGCAAATTTACGGTTGATGATGTTTAACGGCAGCATCCAGACAGTAAAACGACTGTCAGCGTATAAATAGTTGAATCAGAAACCTTCCAAGGACATTTCCAGTTTCATGATCTGCAGACAGTTATGAGCCTGTTCGCGGGTGGCGAAATAATCGGATTCGCGTGAATAGGGCATTTTAATTTCAGGATATGCTTTTTCCCAATAATCCCGGCCAACATAGTAACCGGCGTTGGATTGCATGACTTTTAAATCCGAAACATAACAGCCAATATCGTTTTTCATGATTTTCCTTCTCTTTTCAGTTAAATAGGTTTTTTGAGACAACCTCTCCAGAATGTTGTCTGAAAAAACCCACTAAACGTGGGTTAGATGCAGAAATTGCATCAATCTTGTTGTTCAACCAAGCGTTTGGCCAACTGAACTTCAACTGAATCTTCAGCCTGGTTCAGAATGTCTAAGCCCGAATCGGGCATATCACCGGAGGTTGACTGAGTAACAGCAACTTTTTGCCCCATCAGTTCAAGGCAAATTTGCTGTGCTGTATCGCTGTAGCCGGAGAAATACACCTCCACATCGTCCTTCTGCCCAATACGCCAAGAACGGCGGGCGGCCTGCATCAGGGTATAAACGTTATATCCTGTTTGCAGAAAGTAGATGGTTGGAAATGCCAACAAGTCCAAACCGGTTTTGACCAGCTCCGGATTACAGATAACCACCTGTACTCCTTCTGCCAGCCGGTCTTCAACCCAATCTTCACGTTGATCAGCCTTTACCGTCGCCTTCATTACCGCCGCCTTGATACCGTGCCGCTTGAAAATCTCTTTCAGACGGCCTGTCGTATCACGGGTATCGGTATAAACGGTATAGACTAGACATTTACGTCCTTTAGCCAGACTGTCTTTAACAACTTCCAGCATATCGGCTTCTCTAGACGAGATTTCTTCCTCATCAAACTGGGGTTCGGTATGGAAAAGGATCTTGTTTTGTCTGCGCCAGTAAACATCTTGAGCTTTGTAACAACAATCCGGCCATGACAGCAAGGCACTCGTAACAACGCCGGTAAGGGTATTGTCACGATTCCTTAATGCCGCTTTCAAATGCTGTCTCAAGACACCCTCCATATTTTTATAGACTGCATGTTGATCTTCAGTCATTTCAACTGGCCGGAAAACTTCTTTATAGTCAGGCAAAGCGCCTTCACCCAAATCACGCAATTTTAGAAATACGGTAATAGGCAAAACGTAACGCATGATGCCCAAAGGGGAAAATCCCGGTGCTTTGGCGGTACGAACGCTGTTACGCTCCGCTTTTGAGCTACTGAATGCGCCATTGCTGTATTCAGTTCCAAGATGGCGGACAATATCCTTCAACACGCCATGCTTACGCATAAACGCCATGCTCGCCGATCCCAAGGTATTCCCTTTGTTGTAACTGAAACCGTCTTCAATCATCATTTGCGGCCAAAGTCGCCACAATAGAAAGAACAGGTCTTCCGCATAGCCACCCATCAGCGTACCGGTTAGACACAGGATCTTTTTGCAGCAACGAGCAAGAACACCCATCGCCTGTCCTTGCGCAGTTCCGTAATTTTTGTATTCGTGACCTTCATCTACCACCAACAATCCAAAAAAATTCTTCGGTAAATAGCGTTTGATGAACTCGGTCGGCTGATACCCGCCTCGTCCCAGGCTAAATTCTGCTTTGCCTAAGTCTCGGTCGATACGCGCCGCTTGACGGTCGTCGAATAGAAATTCTCCGTTTTCATCCATCAAATTGGAAAACGCCTGAATGTTGTTTTCCAAGATTTCGGCCAGATACTGCTCACCATACATCCCGATGATTTTTGCTGCGGTTTTAGGACCGATGCCGGGTAGGGTGGTCATGGTTTTAAGTACACGGTCGTAAACTGTGCTCACAACCCCATCTTCACTCTGTTCCTTTCGGCACAAGGTCCAAAGCGGTTCCTTACACGGTTTGCCATGATGATTACCTTTGCAAAAACGGCGGTTTTTAGCTAGGGCATTTTTCAGACCACCTTCAGTGTCATAAGGCTTGTTTTCCTCATCCAAGATTTCACAGCCACATTTAGGACAGTAATACTCGGAAACGGCAAATCCCTTAGAAGCACCTTCAGAAGGTATCCAGCGGCGACGAACGGCATACGAAGGTCTCCAATGATAGTCCATGCGCATCCGAACACGCCCCATCACAAAAAACTCCGGAACTTCGGGTTTTCGGTCGAGGGCACGGATTTGCAATAGCTTACCCAACGTATCAGCTCCGTTAAGGATCCATACGCGGGCATTGGGTACTGTTTTGAGGATTTCACGTCGCCATTTGTACACTAAATGCGGTGGGCTTAATACCAATGTACGGTGTAAGCCTGCTTGATGTGTGGCAGCAGCAGCTGCTATCGACATCATGGTCTTACCAGTACCCATTTCGGCATTAATAATGGCTGCGGGTTTGTCCTCTACCACCAATTGCTGTAATACGGCGCGTACAACTTCTCGCTGTGCCGTAAACAAAGGACGTTCCAGGTTATCCAGCACTTCTTCAAGGTGAGGATAAGTTTGCCCCTGATAGACAGGTTGGTTTTGCTCAGTAACTGCGTTGAAAAGACTGTCCCCAAACTCGGCAAGAAACTGCGTCAGAGGCATATCGGAATCCGGCAGCTCAGGTTCCGGAGATTCCACCGGCAATACGGCAGCTTCCGTACTTTTTTTGGCAGTCTCAGCCACTTGACGGATGATAAAGTTGAAATCAGTGATTATTTGATTCTGACGTTCCTGCATCTCGGCCACAGTTTGATCAAGTTCTGCAAAATCCGGGAAGAGTTCGTCTATTTTTGAAACGGGGGTATACATCATATGCTCCTAAAAAAGGACGGAGCAAAACCCCGAAGACGGGGGATTGCCCCGTCAGGGATTAAAATTGCCTATCACAAATATTCGATAGGTAAGGTTTCCAAACCATACTCGGCAACTAATTTAGAGGCCAAAAAAACAGCCTCGTTATAGTCTTTATTACAAAGCCTAGGTAGCTCTATTACTTCTCCTGTGTCTGATAACAGCTCAGAAGTTTGTAAGTCTGTAATTCGCAGAGAGTCGAAAATAATATTACCTTCTTCATTCATCTCTGCCTGCGCAGTGATACGAACCGTACCAATTGAACAAGGTAGATTAATATCCACTTGTTTAAGAGGAGTTTCAGAAGAGTAAGTATAAACAGTCAGTGAAGCTGACATAAGAGGCAAAAGAAACATGGTATATCTCCAAAGCTTAGGCTTCTCTACACACATAGGGAGTAGATTCCCAAAAGGATAATCAACAGGTAAATCCATTCTTTTCTAAAAGGGGTACAAGTTGATCTGTTTCGAGTAGGCTTTTCAAAATACCGAAAGCATCTTCTTCAGCTTTTACTGATTTACGTTTTACCGTATTCAGTTGTAACTGTAAGTTAGGTGATCCGAATAATGTAAAACTTACAAAACATCCTTCCTTTTTTACTTCTCTGACAGATAAGTAATACCCTCTATCATCGGTATTACTACCCTTTTTATACACCATTTCAATGTCCAAAGTTTTTCCCTCCTGTAAAGAGGGTTTAATTTTGGTTTCACTATATTCTCGGATTAATGGCAACGCATTCACGGTATTGCTCCAAAAAAATGGGATACCGTTCCCCATGGGCACGGTCCCCACGGGGTTGATAAAAGAAAATGCCG
>NZ_KV820389.1:0-10201 GCF_001815375.1 Neisseria sp. HMSC065C04 | reverse complement strand
GGTCTGTCAGCCTGTAAAGACAGATATTTTTAGACGGCCTTCAAGTAAGGTCGGCTAAAGATACCTGCCGAATGGCAGGTAAAATAAAAGGTACATCGTACCCCGAAGAGGTATAAGATATCTGATTCATGATTTTCAAACTCAAAAAGGCACTTCATCATCAGATAATTTGGCAGCTTTATAAGCTGATGCCTTTTCAGCTTCGACTTGGTTCATTTCATCTACTATCTCGTGAAGTTTTCCACTTACACGATGTTTGCGACAATGCTCAAGTATGGCTTGGAAAATCTGAAAATGCTTCCGATCCAGTTGTATTACCATGCACAGCTCAACAGGTTCGCGTTTATAGAACGAACGGACTATTTTTTGCAAAATCCAAGCGTCACCGTGTTTGCACGATCCAAGCAGTATTTGGCGGACATCTTGCTGTTGAAACACTGTATCAGGATCGTATATGACTTTTGTAAAATCATTTTCCAATTCACAAATACGTTGTTCCAGCCAGTCAGTTGCCATTTGACTTACAGCTTGCCTAAATTCGTCATAACCGAGGTCTTTCCAGGCAATGGGCAGTCTGAGTTCCATGGTCAATTTGGTTGACACACTGGCATCTTCTAAGAACCATTTACCTGAAAGATGAGCATAGCGTCCAAAACGAGCTTCGGGTAAAAGAACACGAGTTTCTCGACGAGTTTCCTCGTCTTCAAAAAGAAATTCTGCACGAAAATCACATGTGCGAGAATAAGCAGTTTGTTCGTAAATGTTGTTGCAAACTATCATGACAGTCTCCAAAAATAGGGGAATATCCCCTATTGGAGATGTATCCCCATAGGGTTGATAAAAGAAAAAGCCGTACATCCCGAAGGATGCGTGTCATGTTTAACGGCAGGACACAAGACAGATAAGGTCTGTCAGCCTGTAAAGACAGATATTTTTAGAAGCCCTTACTTGAAGGCCGTCTAAAAATACCTGCTCGCAAGCAGGTAAAACATATCCAAATAATCGGACTTATTGTTTAAGAACCTATCAGCATAGACACTTTCTCTACAATAAAATCATTATCGACATAAATATCAAACTGATAGAGAATTTCTGGCTCGATACTGGTAGAACCTTGTAAAGTCAGAAATTTGTCATTTGCTGTAAAAAAAAGAACAAATCCTTTTCTACCGTTTTTATTCAAACACGCGTGACTGTTGTCATGCTTACGATAGAAACCGCCATGATTCTTGAAATTCAAACCATATTTCAAAGCCAGTGCATCTGTTACTGCAACCAACTTTTGTTTTGGCCGTTCTTTAGTATCTGTAAATAGTCCGACTTCGGGTATATCTAAAGCAGCGGCAACAGCCTCAACCTGACTTTTATATTCAGGCATCACGCCGGCCAGAGGCTTACCTTCTGTATCGAATACATCGCAGCCGTATAAGCCATCTGTTTCCAAGATTCTAATTTCTAGGGTTTTTTCGTTTAAATATTGCATTGGTGTACTCCTATAAAGGGCAGGGGTACACATTCCCATAGCAGGGTACGGTATCCCTGCATGGGTAGATTGAACTGTTTGCATCTGTACAAACAGCAGGATTAAAAATACAGTGCTTTCTTTAAAAGCTAACAACTTTTATCAATGTCACCAAGAAGATTTTGGTTAATGGTCAAAATTTCCGAATCCTGATCAATTACCCCTCTGTCCGGAGAAAGTAAATGGGCTAAGGCAATCATCAACCAATCCAAATCACAGTTGTTGAATTTCTCACACAAAGCATCTAAAACCTTCGCTTTGTCCTTGTCTTCCAAAAATCTCAATTCATCAAACTCATCTTTTTCAAGTGGATTGAGTTCATGTCGAGCAACTGCTGTCATCATACCTATAAACTCAAATGCTGCTTGCAAGTCTTCTTGCTCGGGTTTCATGATAGTCATAGTTATCTCCTTTTTAGCTGGCTTTCCGGTTCATCTCGATCACTATTTGTCGCAATTGCTCGCTTTCGCGATATTTGCGGTAATGAGCAAGTATTGCTTCAAAAATTGCATAATGTTTTTGATCAAGCTGAGTAACTTGGTATAACTCAACTGGTACTCCCTTATAGAGTGATCTCACTACATTTCGCAATAATTGAGAACCACCATAACTGTACTGGCCAAGCAAAATTTCGCGTACATCTTGCTGTTGAAATACAGTATCAGGACTATAAATACCATCAGCACAAGCATTGTGTTTATCAAACTTCATAACAATCTCCAAGAATAGGGGAATATCCCCAATTGGAGATGTATCCCCATAGGGTTAGTAAAAGGAAATGCCGTACATCCCGAAGGATGCGTGTCATGTTTAACGGCAGGACACAAGACAGATAAGGTCTGTCAGCCTGTAAAGACAGGTATTTTCAGACGGCCTTACTAAAGTCGTCTGAAAATACCTGCCCAAAGGCAGGTATAATAGGACGTAATACGTTAGTATTACCAGTAACATTCTTCTTGATACCAAGCCAAAACTTCATGATACAAATCCAGGGTTTCCGGTGTATCAATACGGTTGGCGTAATCAGAAGCCATCGTAACGACAGATGCAAACACTTCTTCCGCCTCATCCCATTCGGAAATCAGCCGTTTTTCCACTATCTTGCCATCAGAAAACAGACGTGCAGTAACTGTACTGTTTTTGTGCCAGTGAAGAGAAACATCTACATTCGGGGCAATATCGAACATCTGATACATGATATATCCTCCTTATGCCGCTTTTTTCGAGTACCAGGTTTCGCCGTTACTAAAACGGGCATATACCTGATATTCCTCGCAATAAGGTAAAACAAGCTCCTGATACCGTTGCCACAATACCTTTTCCATTGCTGCGAACCGTCGGCAGATGCCCGAACGGTATCTGCTTGTTTGCAACTTGGAAGCCAGACCGTAAATATCGAACTCTTCAATCACAAAATCTGCCGCCGACTCATAAGAAGAAATATCGTAATCTTCATATTCATCACAATGAGCATCTGTTTTAAGGTTGAATACTTGGTCAATATTATTACCGTCGTAATACCCTGAACGAACAATCACAGCCAACTCCATTTTCAGGTTATAGCCAAAAAATTGAGTTTCAGCCTCTATGGAAGCAATCTGAGTACCACCATAACAACGATCGGCATACTTACGATCATCATCGGCTTCTTCTGTGGTTGAAAGAATACTGAAACCGTCCACGGATTCTTTCTTCCAGCAACTAGTCCTGTTTTCACGGGATTTTCTGTAAGGTTCTTCGGCCCTATATTTCAGATCGGTAATTGTGTCTTGCAAATTCCAATGCAAGATATCTCCTATTGAATCGTAGTCTCCTTCTTCAAGGCGATCACATTCATCTAAACCTTCGTTGTAGGCATCCAAATCAAAGGCGTTATAAGAAGTGCCGCTTATTACGTCAAGACGGTGGTTGTATGAGAAATTTGATGCTCCCATGGTATTTCCTTTAAAAATAGGGGATACCATGGCCCGGTGGGGATGGTATCCCCAAAGGGTTAGATAGATATTCCAAAAGTGGAACAGTTCGAAAATCCCGCATGAATCGTTCAATTGGGATAGTGTCTGAAAAAGGATTTCACGATTAAGTGCTCATCCTTTTGGGTTTAGAAATGCCTCAGACGTACTGATAAGCATCGATACCTAGAAGGCGGTACAACTCCTTGGCAACCCGGTCATAACCTATGCACCCGAACTGTAGATCAAAACGGCCTATGACCATAGGCCCTTGTTCCAGCTTCCGGTCATCCACAATGACAAAATTATCATTATCCGTGATATAGACACAGATGCTTCCATCAAGAGGCAAACCTTCTAAGGTTTGGCCGTTTCGATTTTCCAATCGGATAAGTTCTACGCCTTTGAAAACAAGGTCCTTTCCTTGCGGATTGAAAACCTGTAGGGCTTCAAATTTTTTTCCCTTTGAAGCTTCTACCAATTCGTTCAGTACAGGCATTATGTTTCCTTTCAATTAGGACAGGAAACAGTTTTCCCAAACGGGAAAACGTTCCCGTCAGGGTTTAAATAAATACGGTAATACCGCTTGTTTATAAAAATGCTGCAACCATACGAATATGGGAGGACAATCTCAGCAGCAGTATCCATCAACGGAATATACAGTCCGTCATCTGTGTAATACTCTTGTGTAACAGACTTTTTTAGAGAGCCTTTAAAAGGCCGTCTGAAAAAGCCCGCTATGGGCTTCAGATTAAGTATGTAAGCGACCACTTTGTAGCATAGCGGTCAACCGAACATCAAAATCTTCCGGGATATCAACTCGTACAGCTTGAACTCCAACTGCTGCATACTCTTCATCTATACGAGGAGTAAACCGCATAATGGATTTATCAGCCTCAAGTTCTGACAATACAGCATTCTGCCAATGTTCCAATAACGGTATATCGGAGAGTTGCTGCACCAGTTGCCAGGCTGCCTTATCCAAGTCTGCTGTAACATCATCCAACATAACCCAACCTGTTTTACTATCGAAGTTAGGTTGAATCAGAATATCTGAATGCAAAAACATGTGCGTTACCGGACCATAATTAAGAGTCTGATATTTAGTCATGTATTTACTCAGATTTAAGCAATACTCGGCGGTTGTCAGTCGGGGACAGGTTAAAACTTCCCCCGGCTGTCTAAAACCCAGCCGTTCATTACTGACTTGGAGTTGTGCTTGAAAAGACAGCATGTCTGCATCGCGACCATGGAGTGAGGCAAACATAAGTTGTTTGCCCCAAATAAAGAAGGCATCGGCCATCAAATCATTGCGTGAGGTTAAATACAACATTCGCGCCTCCTAGACATACCAGCGTTTTTCACGAGGGCTATATGTATAGCCGGCTTCTCGTACAAGCTCGACGGCACATTTTAATTCCTCACGATCAGCAAGAATGTATTCTCCAAAGCTGATATGAGAACATTTGTTCTCAATCATGTGCTCAACCTGATCTAAGGACTCGGCAAATTTCGGAAATTCAATACCATTCTCAGAAACTGGATCAAAAGTACCACTTTCAGAAACTGGATCGGCAGTAGAAGCTTGACTAGAATGTTCTTCTGCTTCATCTGATAAACCACATTCTTGTGCGAAATCTGCAAGATGTTGCCAATCTAAAGCAGCGTCGATATATGATGTTGCTCCACCTCCCCACTCAAAGGTCTTTACCTTAAGCTGGTTCAGTATGAAGTTTCCTTCATAATTACCTGGTTCAAACTGTTTTAATATTGGGTTTTTTACATCGAATGTGCCAATTGAGGTAGCTAATTTAGCTGTTTTGAAAGGGCCACGGCGACCCTGAATGACTTGCACTGTTAAAGTGCCTTGGATTGTCATAGACATGGTATCTCTCCAAAAGAAAAGGGATACCGGCCACGGGCAGGTATCCCGTGGTTGGGAAAAAACTAATCAGTGTTTGATCGCACTAAAGGGGACACCATGCCCATTCGGGGAAGTGTACCCCGATGGGTTAAAAGAAATCTGCTTCAGAAAAAAGCAGCTGTACCGTACCTGAAACAGGCTTGCAATCAACGGCTATGCAATGACAGAGGAAACAGTCTGTCGGCTGTATAAAACTCTTTAAATACAGATTCTCTAAGCTGTTCTGCAAATATCAAAACTTCTTAGAGAACCTGCAAAGCAGGTTCAAATGGGGATTACCCTGGCTATTGATTACTTAGTCCGCACCGACGCAGTAATCAGATAATGGTCTAGCTTGTAATAAAGCCGTAACAATTACGAATAATTGCGCGTACTGGTTATACGGCTATACGCAGACAGAAGAAACGGTCTGTCAACCGGGGAAGCTTACCTGAATGACCTTGGGTAGGGCGGGGCACTCAGGTAAGCTGCCCAAAGGGCAGCTTTTAAACAGTTGCTACAAAAGCAACAAAAATAAAAAAATTCGGATTGTTAAAGAGCCTTATTTTTTTACTGATGCTCACAATAGATATGAGCATCGATAAAAAAACAATATTGCTGAAAGCCAAGTCTTTAAGGGGACTTACCCTTTACTTCACTATAATTCAAGAGTTGCTTGGAAAATTAAACCGCCGTTTCGACAGAGGCTTAATTTTCCAAGCAATAAGCTGGAAAACTAAGAATGGGGAAGCTCGAAAGCTTCCTACCATTCTCAAACAATCAAAATCAAAATATTCGAGAGCTTTCTAAGAAGCATCAGGATTGTCTTGATTTTGTTCACCTTGATAAGATGATTGATACCACATATTGCCATCAACTTTAATAAACTTGAATTTCATCAATCGACCATCGATACTCAAAAGTTCTGAGACTTCTCCAGTCTTATGATTGGTTGCTTCAAATTTTAGGGGTTGAATATCACCTGCACGAAAACCAACCACGACAGTCGGGCGTTCTTGGATATTCTTTGATTGCAATTGCGGGAACTCTTCCAAAAGGCGAGCAAAAAGCTCTTTTGCTTGACCTCCGACGATACGAAGATCAAAACGGGTTTTTTCACCATTATCGCCTCGAGAGGCTTGGATCGTGCAAGCAAAGTAAGGGGAAGATTTACGTTTACCCTGAACTTCGCGAGGTCGGTTTAAAAAACCGATACCGTCAGCAGTCAGGTTAAAGTAGTTTTGATTAGATTGAGTCATGATATATCTCCAAAAAACAGGGGATATATCAATCCCAAAGGGGATAGTATATCCCCAAAGGGTTAAGTTGCGGCTTTCACGGTAGCCGAACTGACTTAGAAGCCTTAAAGGCTGGCTGAAAAGAAGTACCGTAAATTCGACGAATCGAATCTCATTCATGAACGGCTAAATGACGAGACTTTTAAGAAAAGTCACAAACTACAAAAACAATTACAATATATTCCCGATAATTTCATATGTCAATATTTTTTCGTAAAATCTTTAACCACGCCAATGCCGAACCCTACCGGTATCCAAATGGATAAAGCTATTATAGATACCAATACCGCCCACATTGTAGTATTTAGCCATTTGCTCAAGCTCGCTAATGCTTACCCCCCTCATAGTAAAGTCAACTGCTTTACCGCTCATATGAAGTGAGTTTCTGGCAGCACCCTCAATAGTCGCATTTCGTCTTGGCGTTCTATATGCACTATTGATCGTAATCACAGGGTTTGTTCGTCCTGATTGCCGTGCCCATTCCTGCATTGCATACATGAGATTTAAAAGACCTACATCGATTTGAACCATGGCATTTCCATCTTTGGCATCACGCATCAGCCAACAGGCATTACGGTAGGCTTCAAGATCATATCCATTTTGTTGCTGAAAAAAACGGATTTCATGTTTTTCGCCTGTATCAGCCCGTTTGCAATTGATTGTACGGTCTCGTGACCAAAAATCAGCCATACTGGTTGCTGCTACTACATCTTTAGGCAATAACAAACCGGCAGCACCGGTTGTATATAGGGCACCTACGCCGACAAGCTTTTTCAAAAAATTTCTTCTATCCAATTGATGTTCCATTTTCTTATTCCTAGTCCGCTTTATTTAATCACTTTGTACGAGAACGACTTTTAAAATCTTTCTTTGCCTGTTCAACCAAATCAGTGATTACATTCTTTTGGTATCCCATAAAATCTTGAAGTGTTAGTTTACCGGTTTCTATTCCAGATAAAGCCAGCTCCCATTTCGCCGTCGTTATCGGATCGGCGATCATAGGTGGAACCCGGGCAATCAGGTTACGACCTTTTTCTGTCGCATAGATTTTGCCCCGTTTCTTTTCCATATAACCCATTTCAAACAAACGATCGATAATGGCGGCGCGAGTAGCTTCTGTTCCCAAGCCTTCCGTACTTTTGAGAATTTTTCTGATCTGTTCGTCTTCTACATTCTTCAAAAAGTCCTTCAAAGTTTGCATCTCATCAAGTAAAGAAGCCTCTGTAAAACGTGGTGGCGGCGTGGTCTTTTTAGTTTCGGGATTAGCAGAAACCGTGCCGACCTCATCGTTGACTTTCAGATGTGGTAGAGCAGGGCCTTCATCGATTTGATCACCTTCGAACACATCCTTACCCAAAAGAACCTTCCAACCGGAAATAACCGGTGATTGGCTGGAGGCTTTAAACAAATGTGAACATGCTTCAACCTCCACCACAGTAGAGTCATATTCAAAATCAGGATAAAACTGCGCGATATAACGGTCTCGTATCATTCGATACACCGTTAATTCATTCTTATCAAGGACTGTTAAATCAAAATTACTGACCTTGGTCGGAATAATTGCATGATGAGAATGCTTGTTTACCTGGTTATCATTCCATACTCTTGATTGACGTTCAGGATCAGCTTTTTCAATTACCGAAAGCATGGATTTGTCGATAGTCTGTATTGCGGCCAATACATCTTTCACTTCACTCATCTGCGATTTTGGCAAGTATCTGCAAGGCGTACGGGGATATGACGTAATCTTGTATTTTTCGTAGAGGGTTTGTGCAATTTTGAGCACTTTGGAAGCCGATAGGCCAAGTTTTTTTCCGGCTTCTTTTTGTAAAGCCGAAAGGCTGTAAGGTAACGGAGGCGGGGTGCTTTTACGCTCTTTGTTAAAGGTAATGACCTTACCAGTAGATTTCTCAAGCTGTTTAACAAGGACCTTAACAGCCTCAAGGTTGGTACAGTATCCATCAGTATTACGCCAGTTTTCAGGCACCTGCCACAGTGTAGTAAACACTGACTTGTCCGCTGTCTCAAAATCTACTGAAAGGGTGTAGTAGTTGTAAGGCACGAAAGTATCGATCTCTTTATCCCTTTGGACTACAAGCTTCAAAGTCGGTGTTTGAATCCGACCGATTGACAGAATATGTTCCCGACCATAGCCGGCAGAATAGGCAGCTGTATAGGCACGGCTCAGGTTCATACCTACCAGCCAGTCGGCGCGACTACGCGCCAAACCGGCTTGGTAAAGGTTTTCTTTATCCTTACCCGGCATAATTGAAGATAAGGCTTTTTTTACCGACTGCGTATCTAGGCCACTCGTCCAAAATCGTGAGATCTTTTTACGGTAGCCACAGTAGTCCAATATTTCACGGGCAATAACTTCCCCTTCACGATCTGCATCAGTAGCAATCACTACTTCATCTGCTTTGGCCAACAAGCCTTTAATGACTTTAAACTGCTTCGATACCTTCGGCGGTACCTGCATCTGCCAAACATCAGGGAGAATGGGTAATGCGGAGATATTTCCAAAATCAGCATATTGTTCGCCATAAGCATCTGGCGCGGCCTGTGTCAGGATATGACCAAATGCCCAGGTAACAACAGTGTCTCCATTCTGAAAATACCCATCATGCCTCCCGCCAAGAACACCAAGCACTTTCCCGATGTCCTTAGCTTGAGAAGGTTTTTCACATAAAAACAAACGCATTTTAAAATCCCAAACTTTGCTTCAGCTGCAAAACAAGCCAAGATGTGATAGTCAAAAAAGCCCACATTGCCAAAGCAAACAAGCTTCCATAAATGAGGGTAATAATGAACATATCCTTAAAATCAGCCCATAATGCAGCAAGCCAGCAGTTCATTTCACGAAAAAAGGAAGTATTTTTCGTGGCCATATTTACATTGGGATGTCATCATCAGCTTCAGCTTGAGCTTCAGCCTGATTACTGTCCTGAGACTGCTCACGTTTAGGACGCAACTTGATGGCTTCTACACGTTCAGTTGGAACAATGAATACATCTTGAACACGCAATTTACGAACGCGAACTTCAACACCATCACGATTGGTATATGTTTCGTAACGTTCTTCACCGGTTACGAGAACTGGCATACCGACCTGTAAGATTTTATGGAGATGAGCGGCATCACGATTCCAGTATTCGCAAGAAATCCACTCTGTTGAAACCACTTCCGATTTACCTTCGGCATTGCGTTTGAAATTAGGGGAGGCAATGGAAAAATTAAGTACGATCGAAGCCTCATCGTTTTTAGGGCTTGCGACTGGACGCAAATTAAATTCGGCACCGAGATTGCCACGAACAGAAAGTTGAACTGACATATTTTTCTCCAAAAGAAGGATTTAAAAATATGACAGAAAAGACAGGGTAAAATAACCCAAAATGAGATTAAGGTTCTTGAATCATAACTAAATAAATTTCTCTTGTCAACTAGCAACTATTTCAAAGCAAATCTTATTCCATATCTAGTTAAAACGCCCATTTACAGTCATCGGCGCAGAACAGAAACGAAGTTG
>NZ_KV820388.1:0-770 GCF_001815375.1 Neisseria sp. HMSC065C04 | reverse complement strand
AAACGCCATTTAGACAAACTTACGCCGTTCAAGCCGTCTGAAAACCCAACTCTGTATAAACTGATAAGCCTGCTCCAGCAACTCAAACAACAGCAAAACGAAAGTCAAAACAGACTGCACGCCGCAAAAGATACTTTTATTCGTGCCACACACGAAGCAATCATATTGCTCTTGGCCAAACAGATAGACCAAACGGCCAAGCGAATAGACCTCATGATTCAGCAACAAGATAGCCTGAATACGCATTACAAAAATCTGCAAACAATTCCCGGTATAGGCAAAGATACCGCTGCAATCCTGCTCAATCATCTCACAGACAAACAATTTAAGACGGCCAACAAATTCGTATCATTCGCCGGATTAAGTCCGCGCATTGAACAATCAGGAACCAGCGTAAATAAAAAAGGCAGATTAAGCCGCTACGGTCACCGCCGGCTTAAACGCGCCTTGTTTATGCCCGCGCTTGTCGCCTATCGAATTAAAGCCTTTCCTAAGTTAGTTCAAAACTTATCTAAAAAGCCTAAAATGATCGTAATTGTTGCTTTGATGCGCAAACTCGCCAAAATCGCCTACTACATCCATAAAACACAAAAGCCGTTCGAAAAAATGCGCTATCAAATAGCTTAACAAAAACAAACAAAAAAACGGCTGCCGTAAAAGCAGCCGTGACTTGTTGCATTCGATGGAAAAGCAATAACTAAATATTAAGTAAAAACAATTAAATATAAAATAAATCGAAATTCATATTTGACAATGCTATATACCATCTT
>NZ_KV820387.1:0-212 GCF_001815375.1 Neisseria sp. HMSC065C04 | reverse complement strand
GAGCTGGACGAAAGCTATTTCGGCGGACAGCGTAAAGGCAGACGTGGTCGAGGTGCGGCAGGAAAAGTGGTTGTCTTCGGCATTCTGAAACGCAACGGACGGGTCTATACCGTTGTGGTGGATAATGCCAAGTCTGAAACGTTATTCCCTGTCATCAAAAAGAAAATCATGCCGGACAGCATTGTTTACACGGATAGCCTGAGCAGCTATGA
>NZ_KV820386.1:0-3595 GCF_001815375.1 Neisseria sp. HMSC065C04 | reverse complement strand
GCCGGCTTTAGCGGCCCTTAAACTTTGCGCAATCGCATGGATGGCTTCGCTTTGTCCGACTACGCGTTGCTCAAGCAGACTTTCAAGCTGCAACAGGTTGGCCAGTTCGTCTTTGAGTACGCTGCCTGCGGGCACGCCTGTCCAGTCGGCGATAATGTCGGCAATCACGGTTTCATCGACGCTGGTAAAAATCAGCGGTTTGCCTGCGACGACGGCATCCAGCTGTTGCTGTTTCTCGGTCAGGCTTTGTTGTGCAGCTTCCCGCTCTTCGGAAGTCAATTCTGTATTTTTGGCAGCCTCCATTAAGGATTGGATTTCGTCCGCCAATTGTTTTTCTTCCTGATAGCGGCGGTTCATTTCTTCGCGCTGTTCGTTCAGCTGGGCAATTTCCTGCTCGACTTGTCGGATGTTTTCTTCTTGCGATGCGTTCAGACGGCCCAGTTGTTTGTCGGCATCCAATGCTTCCAATTCCCGTTGCAGCGAGGAGGCCTGTGCCTCCATCAAGCCGAAGATATGGGGAATGGTATCCAAGCTCATGCGGACACGGGCGGCGGCCGTATCCAACAAGTCTACGGCTTTGTCGGGCAGCTGGCGGCCGGTAATGTATTTTCTGGAGAGTTGCACGGCTGCGATGACTGCGGAATCCTGAATATGGACTTTATGGTAGGCGGCATAACGCTGTTTCAAGCCGCGCAGCATGGTGAAGGCGGATTCGTCATCGGGCTCTTCTACTTTGACCATTTGGAAACGCCGCTCCAATGCGGCATCTTTTTCAAAATATTGTTTGTATTCGCTCCAGGTTGTGGCGGCAATGGTGCGCAATTCGCCTCGTGCCAAGGCCGGTTTTAAGAGGTTGGCGGCATCTGCGCCACCGGCGCTGTTGCCGGCGCCGATTAAGGTATGCGCTTCGTCAATGAACAATAAGATGGGTTCTTCGGAATTTTGAACGGCTTCAATCACGTTACGCAGGCGTTGTTCGAATTCGCCTTTAACGCCCGCACCTGCCTGCAGCAGGCCTAAATCCAGGACCAATACCTGTGTGTTTTCTAATATTTTAGGCACTTCGCCTGAGGCGATTTTCAAGGCCAGGCCTTCTACCAGTGCGGTTTTGCCGACACCCGGCTCGCCGACCAAAATCGGATTGTTTTTACGGCGGCGTGATAAAATATCCATCATTTGGCGGATTTCTGTTTCGCGACCAAATACGGGGTCGATACCGCCTTGGGCTGCTTTTTCAGTCAGGTTAACGGTAAAGCGCGCCAATGCATCGTTTTGTCCGGTTGCTTTAACCGGTTGTGGTTTGGATTCGGCCTGAGTGCCGTCCTGGCCTTCTTCGGCAGAAGTTTGGGCAAACGTATTGTTGGTGCCTTCGATTGAGACTTCATCCAACCATGTTTTCAGACGGCCTATTTGGGTTTCCGTCAGACTCAACAGCGGCCATGCATCCTGCGTCATCAGACGGTAAGGGGATTTCAACAATGCCTGATACAGATAAGCGGAACGGATTTCCGATGCGCCTTCGTCACTTGCCAGCAGCCATGCGTCTGACAATAGGCTGACCAGTGATTTGGACAGTGAAGGATTACCGCGGACATTGCGCGGCAGTTTATCCATCGTGTCCAGCAAAGGGTTCCAGATGTTTTCCGAATCAATTTCGTAACGTCTCAATAAGGCGCCGACATCGCCATCCCCTAATTCCAATAGCTTGATAAACAAATGGTCAACCGTAATTTCGGCATGACCCCGTGTTTGACATAAACCGGCGGCGGCTTCCATTGCCTGTTGGCAATGCGTATTCAGACGACGTAATAATAAGGCTTGATCATGTGCAGACATTTGATATCCCTGATGTAAAAATGTGTTATAAAAAAGTGCTACCTTTATCAGGCAGCACTTTATGTGGATGATTAAGCGCGGCTTTCGTTCCAGCTGTCGGAATGAATGATGTTGCCGTCTTTATAAGTCCAAGTGATTTTTTCGTAGCGCAATTCAACGCGTTCCAAGTGGTTGTAACGCTCGCGTGCAGGGTCTTTGATGTTGTGCATTACAGGACCTACTGCGACAACTTTAACGTTGTCCAGTTTGGTATTGAAGTACTCTTTCTCTTGACCGGATGCATCAATTTGATACCACTTGATTTCTACTTCTTTTAAAGTTTGGCCGGTGGTCACGGCTTTGTACAAGTATGGAGAAGACGCATCGTATTCTTTGTACAATACGATAGGTTCATGAACGCGGGTACCTGTCAGTTTGCCGGTGTTGGCATCTGTAGGAATGCGGACATTGTGTTGGAACTCGACGATCTCAACACTGTCTTCACGGCCGTTAACGTCAACAGAACCTTTAATAGCGGAACCGCCATCGTCTTTCAGCCACATATAAGCAGGAATTGCCATATTTTTACTCCTTAGTTTTATTAAAAACGCTTTAAGTTTTAAGGCTTAAAGCAACTTGTGCTGCATTGAATTACTGTGTTGCCAAGGGAATAAGGATAATCTCAACCCTGCGGTTCTTGGCCTTACCGTCTTCTGTCTGATTGTCTGCAATCGGTTTGGTATCGCCCAAACCTTTGACTTCAAACCGGCCCTCCGGAACATTGGAAGAAATTACCAACCAGTCTTTGACGGATTGGGCCCGTTTTTCTGACAACTGCTGATTGGAAACAGGATTGCCGACATTGTCGGTATGGCCTTCAACTAAAATGCGGGTATCAGGATGTGATTCGATTGCCTTCAATACGCCAATCAATGCTTTATTGGCATTATTTTTTAATTCAAACTGGCCGGTTTCAAAGAGTGCCAAACTGTCCAGGGTAAGAACCACCGGCTCCGGCTTTTTGACAGGCTTGGGCGCTTTAGGAACTTCGGCGGGAATTAAGGCTTTTAATTTGGGGATATAGGCCTGCGCACGATACAGCCCTAAATCCAAATACGCAGGAACACCGTGATCACGGTATCCTTCAAGCAATTTCAAGTCCTGCTTCAACAGCCCTATTTTTTTAGCCTGTTCGGCTTTATCCGTTTCCATACGGAAGTCCGCTATATGCGTGCCGATTTGTTCCAACAAACGGCTGTTGTTGACAGTTGAAAACGACGCGGCCAGAAAAAAACCGGCAACACCAATGAATAATACCTTAAAAATCATATCTGAAATATGATTTCTATGATAAACGGCATATTTATCCAGATATTCGGATAGGATGTGTCTTACCGAATCATGCTGAACGCTTTGTGCCGTCGGAATAAGACCATCTGTATTTTTTACCAGATAAGCGGCCCATTCAGATGTATTTTGAAAATTTCCGCAATCGGCAAGGCTTAAACTGCATATGTCCACATACTCCCATCCGCTATCTGTATTTTTTAAGAATTTTTCTTCTAAAAAATTCAGCGCTTCCATCAGATAAACATATTGATGGCTATACTGGGCATTGCTGTCATGCAGGAATTTAAGGGACAGGGCGTTTTTCAGATTCTTTAAGAATTCGTTTATCTGCAGACGGTTGTGTTCTTTCTTATTGATGATAGAAAAAACAGAATGGCTGTTTTTTCTATCAAACAAAAAAGACACCGGCGTTTGAATCAACCAGTGCACC
>NZ_KV820385.1:0-1019 GCF_001815375.1 Neisseria sp. HMSC065C04 | reverse complement strand
CTGTTAGCCGCTTTCAAAAGGTTCAAACACATCGCCTTCAGGTAGCGTTGTGCACTCACTTTAATCAGTCCGAAATAGGCTGCCCGCGCATAGCGGAATTTACGGTGCAGTGTACCGAAGCTTTGTTCGACCACATAACGGGTCTTCGACAAATATCGGTTGCGTTTGGTTTGCGCTTCCGACAGCGGACGGTTGCGGTGGGCTTTGCGCATAATACCGTCCTTCAGCCGATGCTCTTCCAGATGTTGCCGGTTTTCCTCACTGTCATAACCTTTATCGGCATAGACGATCGTACCTTTGGATAGACCTTCCAACAAAGGCGACAGGTGTTTGCACTCATGGGCATTGGCGGGGGTAATGTGCAGTTTCTCGATATAGCCTTCCGCATCGGTACGAGTATGTTGTTTGTAACCGAGTTTGTAGAGGCCGTTTTTCTTTATCCAACGGGCATCACTGTCTTTACTCGGTGTGGTTTGGCCGCTGACTTGTCCTTCTTCATCGACTTCTATGGCCTGGCGCTGTTTGCTGCCGGCGGTCTGAATAATGGTGGCGTCAACGACGGCGGCGGATGCTTTCTCTACTTTTAGGTTTTTTTCGGTCAGTTGTCGGTTAATCAGTTTCAGCAATTCGGACAGGGTATTGTCTTGCGCCAGCCAGTTGCGGTAGCGGCATAAGGTGCTGTAATCGGGGATGCTTAGTTCGTCAAAACGGCAAAACAGGTTGAAATCGATGCGGGTGATGAGGCTGTGTTCGAGTTCGGGATCGGAAAGGCTGTGCCATTGTCCGAGCAGGACGGCTTTGAACATGGATAGCAGGGGATAGGCGGAACGGCCGCGGTGGTCTCTAAGGTAACGGGTTCTTTGACGATTCAGGTATTGTTCGATCGGCTGCCAATCAATCACCTGATCCAACTTTAATAGTGGGAAGCGGTCGATGTGTTTGGCAATCATGGCTTGTGCGGTTTGCTGGAAGAAGGTGGTCATGGAAAATCCCCTAAATGTCTTGGTGGGAATTTAGGG
>NZ_KV820384.1:51037-78420 GCF_001815375.1 Neisseria sp. HMSC065C04 | reverse complement strand
GGTGGTGATGCTGTTGGTTTCGATATTGGCGACGTAAGATATTAGGCCGTCTGAAAGATACTTAAGAATAGTTTTCAGACGGCCTTGTTGTAAGATGAATTTTTGATATTGGCGTACTTTTTTAAATACAGATAAAATCCCTGCTAATTATTTATAACAATATTTTTAGGATACACAGTGCTTGCTTTGGATTATTGTCATCAAAAGGCTGCAGAAAGCCATTCCAGTTTTTTATCCGGCTTCCGTTTTTTATCGGTAGAAAAAAGAAATGCGATTACTGTTTTATATGCTTTTTGTCGCGAACTAGATGATGTGGTTGATGGCTGTACCGATCCAAATGTAGCTCAGATAACGTTGAACTGGTGGCACAGTGATTTGGAGAAAGTATTTAATAATGAGATGCCTGAGCATCCCGTTCATCAAGCTTTAAAAGATATTCGGGTAAGTTTTGATTTGCCGAAGAATGAATTTGAAGCTTTGATTGATGGGATGCAGATGGATTTGGAGCAGGCCCGTTATGGTAGTTTTGATGAATTAAAGCTGTATTGCCACCGTGTTGCAGGGGTAGTGGGGTGCCTTATTGCGCGGATTTTAGGTTTTTCCAATCCAAAAACTTTGGAATATGCGGACAAAATGGGCTTGGCTTTGCAGTTGACGAACATTATTCGCGATGTGGGCGAAGATGCGCGGCAGGGAAGAATTTATCTACCGATAGAGGAAATGCAGAAGTTTGATGTGCCTGCCAACGTAATTATGCAGTGCAAACCGACAGACAATTTTGCAAAAATGATGCAGTTTCAAGTGAATAGGGCGCGTGAAACTTATCGTGAAGCGATGTTGCTTTTGCCGGCTGAGGATAAGAAATCGCAAAAAGTCGGCCTGATTATGGCGGCTATTTATTATGCGTTGTTGAATGAAATCGACCGTGATGGCGCGCAAAATGTTTTGACTTATAAAATTGCGATTCCTTCTCCCCGTAAAAAACGTATTGCTTTGAAAACTTGGCTGTTTGGATTTAAACCATGAATACTAAGCGTCCACAAATTGCTGTGATTGGTGCCGGTTGGGCAGGTTTGTCTGCGGCGGTTTCCCTGATCCAGCGAGCTGATATTTCTTTGTTTGAGGCTGGGAGACAGGCTGGCGGTAGGGCGCGTGCCTTGTCCGGGAAAGATGATGGATTCAGCTTTTTGGATAATGGGCAGCATATCTTATTGGGCGCGTATCATGGTGTTCAAACTTTGATGCAACATATTGGTGTTCAACCCGAGTCTGCCTTTTTACGCCAGCCTTTGCAATGGTACATCCATGAGGGATTACAGTTTCAGACGGCCTCTCTGCCTGCGCCTTGGCATTTGCTTGTCGGTATCCTGCGTGCGAAAAATCTTTCTTTTTCATTGAAAATCAAATTGCTGTCGGATATGTCGGCATTGCAACGTTGGGCAGCTCATCATAAAACCGATTTGATGGTTGCGAAGTGGTTGAGAACACGAAATGTTCCCCGCAGCCTGCTTGGCCAATTTTGGCAACCTTTGGTTTGGGGTGCTTTAAATACGCCGTTAGAACAGGCATCGTTGCGCATTTTATGCAATGTATTGAATGATGGTGTGTGGTCTGAAAAGGCGAACAGCGATTATCTTTTGCCTAAGCAGGATTTAGGGCGGATCGTAGCCGAACCGGCTTCGGATTTTCTGCATAAGAATGGTGCAAAGATACATCTTGAAACTCGTGTTTCACATTTAAACCATCATATCGATGGCCGAATTGAAATCAATGGCGAAGTATTTGATGCGGTTGTTTTGGCTGTTGCCCCATATCATGTTGACGCGCTTTTGCCTGAAGATACGCCTGACTATATTCAGACGGCCTATCAATCGTTGAGTTACCATGCGATTACCACGGTTTATTTGCGTTATGCCCAAGCAGTCAAACTGCCTGCACCTTTAACCGGGTTTTCTGATGGTACGGCGCAATGGGTGTTGCATCGGGGGGTGTTGGGTTTGCCGGATAATGAAGTTGCGGTTATCATCAGCGTTTCCGATTGCGCCGAGGCTTGGAAGGATAAAGATTTGGCCGAGAAAATTCATGCGGACATTAAGCGAGTTTGTCCGGATTTGGGTAATCCTGAAGCCGTACGCATTATTACAGAAAAACGCGCGACTACGGCGGCAACGGTTGATTTTGTACAACCTGATTTCTCATGGCTGCACCATCGCCGTATTTATCCGGCCGGCGACTATCTCCATCCGCGCTATCCGGCAACATTGGAAGCTGCAGTTCAGTCAGGCTTTGCCGCGGCTGAAAAGCTTATGCTGGATTTGCGGGTTGAATAAACTGAGGCCGTCTGAATGTTCAGACGGCCTTTTTGACTTTACAAAACTTACCAAGCCGATACAATATCCGAAACCATAAAGTTCAAGGAAAAGTCATGACGACATTAGCGGACAAAACCATCTTGGTTACCGGCGCATCCCAAGGCTTGGGTGAGCAGGTTGCCAAAGCCTATGCAGCTGCCGGAGCGACTGTCATTTTGGTGGCGCGTCATCAAAAGCGTTTGGAAAAAGTATATGATGCCATTGTGGCTGCGGGCAGCCCTGAGCCGTTTGCCATCTGCTTTGATTTGATGAGCGCGGAGGAGAAAGAGTTTAAGCAATTCGCGGAAACCATTGATGAAGCCACAGGCGGAAAATTGGATGGCGTGGTACATTGTGCCAGCTATTTCTATGCCTTGTCGCCATTGGACTTCCAAACCGTATCGGAATGGGTCAACCAATACCGTATTAATACCGTTGCGCCTATGGGCTTGACCCGTGCGCTGTTCCCATTGTTGAAGCAATCCGAAGACGCTTCTGTGATTTTTGTCGGCGAAAGCCACGGCGAAAAACCGCAAGCCTATTGGGGCGGTTTCGGTGCTTCCAAAGCCGCACTCAATTATTTGTGTAAAGTGGCCGCGGACGAGTGGGAACGTTTTGACAACCTGCGTGCCAATGTTTTGGTGCCGGGCGCCATCAATTCGCCGCAACGTATCAAATCGCATCCGGGCGAATCGAAAAGCGAACGTAAAAACTACGAAGATGTCCTGCCGCAATTTATTTGGTGGGCAAGCCAAGAGAGCAGGGGGCGGACAGGCGAAATCGTCTATCTGTAAATATACCTGCTCAGAGTGGTTTGAAAATATGAGGCCGTCTGAAATCTATATTTTCAGACGGCCTTTAACTTATTGAGTTTTATATCTAAATAATATGAAAGTTTGATGTTTGACGTGTTAACAGGCAAACATCAGGCTGGCACAAAATTAGATATAGTAATCTAAGTTATAGTTATATTGGATAAATATGACAGAATTTGACTTTATCAGACAATATTTGCAGCGACAAAAATCGGAAGGTCTGATTTTGGGCATAGGGGACGATGCCGCTATTATTCGCCCAAGTAACGGATTTGATTTATGTTTTAGCGCTGATATGTTGGTTAAGGGCAGACATTTTTTTGAAGATGTTTCGCCTGAAGATTTGGCATGGAAAATGCTTGCAGTAAACTTATCCGATATGGCCGCTATGGGTGCCAAGCCACGTTGGGTGTTGCTCAGTGCTGCCTTGCCTGAATTGAATCAAGACTGGCTCAAACGTTTTTGCGATAGCTTTTTTGCTTTGGCCGCGCGTTTTGATACGGTGTTGATTGGTGGCGATACCACCAAAGGCGATTTGGTCTTTAATGTAACGATAGTAGGTGAAGTTCCGACAGGGAATGCCCTGCGGCGTGATGCGGCCGAAGTCGGCGACGATATTTGGGTATCGGGTCGGTTGGGTTTGGCTGCCGCTGCTTTGAACAAACATTTGGGGCATTATCAATTACCGTCTGAAATCATGGCGGTTTGCGATGATAAATTGCTCCGTCCGGAGCCGCGCGTTTCATTGGGTCAGGCATTGTTGCCGTTTGCTCATGCTGCGCAAGATGTTTCAGACGGCCTGGCTCAAGATGTGGGGCATATTTTAAAAGCCTCTGCTGTCGGGGCGGAAATATTTGCCGATTGTGTGCCGTCGTTGCCTGAATTGAAAAACGTTTTGTCGCGCGAGCAATGGTTGTCGGCGGTATTGGCCGGCGGCGATGATTACGAACTGATTTTTACTGCTGCTCCAGAAGACAGGGAACGCGTTTATCAGGTAGCGGAACAAAGTGGCGTACCGGTTGCCCGAATTGGTAAAATGACTGACTCAGGCCGTCTGAATATTTTAGATGCCGAAGGCGGCGTATTGGAACTGACTTCTTTAGGATTTGATCATTTTGGCTGAACGTAAACCTACTTTTTCTTGGCTGTTGCAAAAACCATTGTGTTTTTTAGGATTCGGTTTCGGCAGCGGCTTGTCGCCGGTTGCGCCGGGTACGGCCGGAACGCTGGCAGCATTACCTCTGGCTTTTGTATTGTGCTTGTTGGGCATAGACGGCTGGATATTGCTTTTATTGTGTATCGCCTTGTTTTTTTGGGGTATCCGCATTTGCGGTTATACCGAGAGGGAGCTGGGTATTCAGGATTACGGCGGTATCGTCTGGGATGAAATTGTCGCGATGCTGCTGGTGCTGTCGCTGATTCCGTTTAAATGGAGCTGGTGGCTGGCGGCTTTTGTTATTTTCCGCTTGTTTGATGCGTTGAAACCATGGCCGATCAAATGGTTTGACCGGCGGATTCATGGAGGTTTAGGCATTATGCTTGATGATTTGATTGCGGCTGTGATGACCTTGATGGTCTTGGGCCTGTTTTATTGGATCGCGTGATGCGTTTTAAGTGTTTCGACCCTTTGCAAAAATAGGGCGGACACGCCGGAATTATCCGGATTGAAATAAAATAAATACCATATGGGGTAAACAATTATGAATGAAATCGAGATTAACGTGGAGCCGCGTTATATGGCCGGTCAGAGCGACGTCTATCGCGACCGCTACGCCTTCAATTATCTGATTACCATCTGCAACCGCAGTGATGAAATCATTACTTTGCGTCAGCGTTTTTGGGAAATCACCGATGGACACGGTGAGACAGAGCAGGTCGGTCATGCCGGCTTGATTGAAGAGCAACCTGTTTTGTACCCGGGCGAAGCCTATGAGTACAACAGCGGTTCGCAAATCAGTACGCCTTGGGGCAGTATTGAAGGCGCGTATGAGTTTGAAGACAGTATCGGCAAACGTTTCGTTATCGGGGTGCCGAAGCTTGAATTCAAAGCAGGCTTTACTTTGCAATAGGCCGTCTGAAAAATGAAAAACCGGAACATGGGGAATGTTCCGGTTTCGTTTTTTCAGACGGCCTTATCAATCTTTGCAGGGCTGTACCAATACCCACGGCGCCACGACAACCGCCCACATTTCCTGATTATCCGCTAAAAATGTGCGCGCCATATCATCGCTGATGGTACCGAATTTGCCTTGTTCCATCCATTGTTTCAATGGTGCGGCTTCATCTTCGGCAACATGGCGGGCGACGGCAATCAAATCCAAATCGGGCGCAACATAGACGGCGGCACCGCGTGCGAAGTGGGGTTGCAGCTCTTCCCATGAGATGCGGGCGGTTTCGGTATTGAGTTTTTCGTTTAAGAGTGGAATAGACATAGGGCAATCATCAAATAAAAAATGGATTGTAACCGATATTCGGCCTTTTGCCCGATGCCGTCTGAAAACGAAAGAAATTTACAGGGTTAACGTTATACAGTATCATTTTAATGTTTTAATTTTCTTTCAGACGGCCTGTTGTCCGTATTCGGACAAGGGCGGTTTTAGGCTTATGAATTCTGTATTGTTGACCGGATTGCTGCAAAGGTTGCTGATTGCGCTTGTCGCATTGGCGGCGTTGTGGGCTGTATATTTTTGGGCGGTGTCGCCATGAGTATCGTGGTGGAAAATCTGACGGTCAGCTATCAGCGCAGGCCGGTGGTGCACCATGTGGATATGGTGTTTGAAGATGGCAAGATGTGGACGATTTTCGGGCCGAACGGCGCGGGCAAATCGACCTTGCTCAAAGCCATTATGGGCTTGCAGAAGACGGATACGGGCAGCGTGCGCTATGAAAATATGGCGCGCAAGGACATTGCCTATCTGCCACAGCAGTCGGACATTGACCGCAGCCAGCCGATGACGGTGTTTGAACTGGCGGCGATGGGGCTGTGGTATGAAATCGGCTTTTTTGGACGCGTGAACGCGGCGCAGAAAAAGCGCGTGATGGCGGCTTTGGAACGCGTGGAAATGCAGGATTTTGCCACACGCCAAATTGCGCATTTGTCCAATGGCCAGTTCCAACGCGTATTATTCGCGCGGATGCTGGTGCAGGATGCCAAATTTTTGCTGCTGGACGAACCGTTTAACGCGGTGGATGCGCGGACGACTTATGCGCTGTTGGAAGTTTTGCGCCAGTGCCATCATGACGGTCAGGCGGTGATTGCCGTGTTGCATGATTACGAGCAGGTGAGGGCATATTTTGCCAACACGCTGCTTTTGGCACGTGAAAAAGTGACTGCCGGTGCGACTGAAAATGTGTTGACCGATGAGTTTTTAGCACAGGCAAACCGAATGATGCAGAAACAGGAAGCGGCCGATTGGTGCGCGGTTTAATGGACAAGGCCGTCTGAAAGTAAGTATTTTTCAGACGGCCTCAGGCTTTCAGAGATTAATAAAAAAGCGATAAAACATGGATTTATATGATTTGGTCGTCGCGCCGTTCGCCGAATTTGACTTTATGCGCTATGCCCTGGCGTCGATTTTCTGCCTGGCATTGAGCGCGGCGCCTGTCGGTGTATTTTTGGTGATGCGCCGCATGAGTTTGGTGGGCGATGCCTTGAGCCATGCGGTTTTGCCCGGTGCGGCCATTGGCTATATGTTTGCCGGTTTGAGTTTGCCTGCGATGAGCGTCGGCGGTTTTGCGGCCGGTTTGCTGATGGCTTTGCTGGCTGGTTTGGTCAGCCGGTTTACTTCATTGAAAGAAGATGCGAACTTTGCCGCATTTTATTTGAGCAGCCTCGCCATCGGCGTGGTTTTGGTCAGCAAAAACGGCAGCAGCGTCGATTTGCTGCATTTGCTGTTTGGCTCGGTGTTGGCGGTGGATATTCCGGCTTTGCAGCTGATTGCCGTTTCTGCGAGTGTTACTATTTTGCTGATGGCGGTCATGTTCCGCCCGCTGGTGTTGGAAAGCATAGACCCTTTGTTCCTCAAGGCTGTCGGCGGTAAGGGCGGCTTTTGGCATGTGTTGTTTTTGGTGCTGGTCGTGATGAATCTGGTTGCCGGTTTTCAGGCACTGGGTACGCTGATGTCGGTCGGTTTGATGATGTTGCCGGCGATTACCGCCAGACTGTGGGCGAAAAGCATGGGTTGGCTGATGATTTTGTCGGTCGCATTGGCTTTGCTTTGCGGCTTGGCAGGACTGTTGTTTTCCTACCATATCGAAATCCCGTCCGGCCCGGCGATTATTTTATGCTGCGGCACGCTTTACCTGATTTCCGTCGTGTTCGGTTGGGAGGGCGGCATTTTGGCAAAATGGCTGCGCCGCAAGAAACACCGCACTGCATGATTTTTCAGACGGCCGCTTGAATAATCAGGCGGTCTGTTTTATGATGATGTTAATGTTACGTTATATCACTGGAGAGAATATGAAACATTGGAAACTCGGCATCGTTGCCGCATTATTGACCGGTGCAGCTTATGCCGCTCCGCTGCCTGTTGTCACCAGCTTCAGCATTTTGGGCGACGTGGCCAAACAGATTGGTGGCGACCGTGTGGCCGTTCAAAGCTTGGTGGGCCCTAACCAAGACAGCCATGCCTACCACATGACCAGTGGCGACATCAAAAAAATCCGCAGTGCCAAATTGGTATTGCTTAACGGTTTGGGCTTGGAAGCCGCCGATGTACAGCGTGCAGTCAAACAGAGTAAAGTACCTTTCGCCGAAGCGACTAAAGGCATTCAGGCTTTGAAAGCAGAAGAGGGCGGCCATCATCATGACCACGATCACGAAGGCCATCATCACGATCACGGCGAGTTTGACCCGCACGTTTGGACCGACCCCGTCCTGATGGGTACTTATGCGCAAAACGTTGCCAATGCGCTGATTCAAGCCGACCCTGAAGGCAAAACCTACTATCAGCAACGTTTGGGCAACTATCAAATGCAGCTGAAAAAACTGCACAGTGATGCGCAGGCTGCCTTTAATGCCGTACCTGCCGCCAAGCGTAAAGTCTTGACCGGGCATGATGCGTTCTCTTACATGGGCAAACGCTACAATATTGAATTCATCGCCCCTCAAGGCGTGAGCAGCGAAGCCGAGCCATCTGCCAAACAAGTGGCTTCCATCATCCGCCAAATCAAACGCGAGGGCATTAAAGCCGTCTTTACTGAAAACATCAAAGACACGCGCATGATTGACCGTATTGCCAAAGAAACCGGCGTTAATGTCAGCGGACGTTTGTATTCTGATGCATTGGGTGGCGCACCGGCAAACAGCTACATCGGCATGTACCGCTACAATGTCAAAGTTATGACCGATGCCATGAAAAAATAAAGCGGCTTAAGGATAAAGGCCGTCTGAAACCTTAAAAACAAGGTTTCAGACGGCCTTTTATATGCTTATTTTTAAAATAAACCGTCAAATTTAGAATATAAAAATAAAATTTATGCTATTGAAAGTTTAATTATCAAAAATTCATGCTAATTTGCTTCGTAAGTACGCACCATCCGTGCGAATTACTTATCGACTGTCTGCCAGCCACTCACGGCTTGACTTCACCCTGTTACAATTCGGCATCTTCACGTTTCTTAATATTACATCATGAGCAACCATTCGTCTTGGTCATCCAAAATCGGCTTTGTGCTTGCTGCGGCAGGCTCGGCCATCGGTTTGGGTGCAATTTGGAAATTCCCTTATACAGCCGGTACCAACGGCGGCGCCGTATTCTTTCTTTTGTTTTTGATTTTCACCATTTTGGTGGCTTTACCGGTTCAACTGGCTGAGTTTTACATCGGTCGTACAGGCGGCAAAAACGCCATTGATTCCTTCAAAGCATTGCGCCCGGGTTCGCAGTGGCCGTGGGTTGGCCGCATGGGTGTGGCCGCGTGTTTTATTTTGCTGTCGTTTTACAGCGTGGTCGGCGGCTGGGTATTGAACTACGTCGTACACAGCTTTACCGGCGAAATTCATGCCGGTGCGGATTTTGAAGCCTTGTTCGGCAAAACGATTTCATCGCCGTTTGGTTCGCTGTTTTACCAAGGCTTGTTCATGCTGATTACCATTTGGGTGGTCAAAGGGGGCGTTTCAGACGGCATTGAAAAGGCAAACCGCGTATTGATGCCGGGTTTGTTTATCCTTTTTATCGCGCTGGCTATCCGTTCGCTGACCTTGCCCGGTGCAATCGACGGCGTGGCATTCTTGTTGAAACCGGATTGGTCGTATTTGAAACCGGGTACGATGCTGACTGCTTTGGGGCAGGCGTTTTTTGCTTTGAGTATCGGCGTGTCCGCGATGATTACCTATGCCTCGTATTTGGGTAAGAGTCAGGATATGTTCCGCTCCGGCCATATGATTATGTGGATGAACCTGTTTGTATCATTGCTAGCCGGTTTGGTGATTTTCCCTGCGGTATTTGCTTTCGGTTTTGAGCCCGGCCAAGGCCCTGGTTTGATTTTTGTCGTATTGCCTGCAGTATTCATGAAAATGCCGATGGGTACATATTTATTTGCCGTGTTTATGCTGTTGGTTGTCTTTGCGACGCTGACTTCCGCGTTTTCCATGCTGGAAACCGTTATCGCGGCAACCATCCGCCAAGATGAGAAAAAGCGCAGCAGTCACGCTTGGGTAACCGGTATTGCGATTTTCATAGTTGGTATTCCTTCGGCGCTGTCATTTGGCGTTTGGGGCGATTTTAAGATTTTCGGAAAAACTATTTTTGATTTGTGGGACTTCATTATTTCTGCCGTCATCATGCCGATTGGCGCATTGAGCGTTGCCGTGTTTACATCATGGGTTCAGGACAAACAGTCTGTCCTGCGTGATGCGGGCATGGGCAGCACCATTCCGAAACAGCTGCTTTACCTGTGGTTGGGTGCGCTTCGCTATCTTGCGCCGATTGCGATTATTGTGGTGTTCATCAACTCTTTGGGTTTGATTTAATCCGATAGAGAGCAAACAGTCCGGCGTTGCATTGTTTCGCCGGACTGTTTGTTTAAAAACATCATTAAAAATATTAAGGCCGTCTGAAAATTTTTCAGACGGCCTTTTTATATACGCATGAGGCTGATTAGAACTTCGCTTGCAGTCTCAGCCATGCAGTACGGCCGGGTTCGTTCACGCGCATGGTTTGTGTACCGGCAGACGGGTCGCCGCCGCGGCTGACGAATTCAGCATAGGTTTTGTTGAACACGTTGTCCACGCCACCTTGTAATGTGGCGTATTTGCTGAATTTCCAACCAGCGTTGAGCGAGAGTACGCCAAAGCCCGAAGAAGCGCCGATGTCTTGTCCGACGATATTACCTTGGCCTTTGCTGTAACGGTTTTGTTTGGCTACGACGCGCCATAATGCGCCCGCGCTGAATTTGCCGTTGTCAAAGGCGAGGGTGTTGTTCCACTCGAGCGGCGGCGTTTGTGCCAAAGGTTTGCCGTCGGTACGGTTTTTGCCGTGGGTGTAGGCGAGGCTGGTGCCGACTTCCCAGTTAGGCGCAAATGTCCATTTGACTTCGGCTTCGCCGCCAAAGCGTGAAGCGTTGATGTTGCGTACGTTGAAATCCATGCCTTGGCGCTCCATCATGATGAAGTCTTTGATGTTGCTGCCGAATACGGATACAGATGCGTGTAGGTTAGGACGTTTCCAGATTACACCAGCATCGATTTGGCGGTTTTGCTCTGCGCGGATGGCTTTGTTTTCGGAGCGCAGGCGTTCCCAGTAGTCAGGTGCACGTTCGGCAATACCGAAGCCGGCATAGTATTTCAGGCCGTTGTCCGTATTTCTTTCCCAACGCAGGAAGCCTGAGTTCAAATTGAATTTTTGATGTTTCAAAACGGGGTCGGTCACGCGCGCGGTATCGTAATGTGCTTTGACTTGGTCGTGGCGCAAGCCTGCTACCCAGCGTTGATTGTCGGTTTGCTGCCAAGAGGCTTCGGTGAAAATACCCCATTGTTTGAAACTTTGGTTGGGCATGTAAGGCTTGTGGCTGTAGCCGTCACCGCCACGCTCATGACGCGCGACGTGGACATCGTCCAGATAGTCCAAACCGGTTTGCAGGTTGAGCTTGTCCCAGTCGAAAGTGGCTTTCAGACGGCCTGTATCAGTATTGCGTTTAGGGTTGTTGGCATTTTTAATCTGCTTGCCGGCAGGATTGTAGATGGTACGCAGGCTGTATGTGTCCATCACGTGGTCGATTTTGCTTTTACCGTAGCGCAGTTCCAACTCGCTGAACCATGGGGTAAGGTTGCGTTGGGTGAAGCGGATGTTCCATGCATCACGGTCGAATTTGCTGCCGTCCATCATGCGGTCGGCGTAGGCAACCTTGGCTCTGCTGCGCTCGTATGTACCGGCAATGGTGGTATTTTCTGTCGGGGTAACACCCAGTTGCAACATTTGGCTATCGCGTTTGAAGTTGGAGTGAATGCGGTTGCCGTCGCCGTCTTTGTAGTCGTCGGCTTCGTTATGGGAGATATTGGTACGGACGTAGCCGTATTTGCCGCCGAACTCGGCTTCCAGCGAGCCGTCAAGACGGTCGTTGCTGCCTGCCGTCAGGGTGGCATTGATGTTGTAAGGTTTTTCAGTGAAATCAGGATCTTTACGGATAAATTGCACCGAACCGCTGACCAAGCCCATGCCTTGGGTGACGGTTTGCGGGCCTTTGGTGACCACGACTTTATCAAATGAATTTGGGTGAATATAGGCAGTCGGCGGGTCCATGCGCATACCGCAACCGCCATAAATAAACTGGTCGTCGGCATTGACGGAGAGGCGCGAGCCGCCCAAGCCACGGAACAGCGGATCGCCCGAGCTGCCGCCTTTGCGGATGATGCTCATGTTGGGCACGGATTGTAAAAGGTCTGCCCCGTCTCCGGCAGGGAGGGGTTGCAAAGCAGCTTTGGGGTTGAAAGTAACGCGATTGGCTTTTTCTTGTTGTGTGCCGGTGACGGTGACAGGGGAAAGGGTAACTGTTTCTTCAGGTGCAGGGTTAGTATCTGCCCATGCTTGGGATACGGCTAAGGCAATGGGTAAGATAAGTAATGGTGGGTATTTCATATCGTTTCTCTCTATTATTAGGAATTATGTTAACTAATACCTAAGTATTATACATAAAGTCTAGTTAAATAGAAGCAGTGGGATTTTAATCTAAATCAATATTTTCAGATTTTGGGCGCATAGGTTGTTTATTAAGATTGGTCATACCAAAATATTGATTTGAAGGCATTGGTGAGGTTACTTGATAAAAATGAATGTGTTTGAATTAAACTGCTTGCGATGGGGAGAATGGTATTCCTTGACGGAAAAATAGGGGATTGATTAGAATGAGCGGCCAATTGGTCAATCCAATTTATGGCCGTTTGAATACAACTGTCCTTCAATCATCAGGAATACAACATGACGAAATTGGTTCGTCCTCAAAAAATCAGCGATCAGGTCTTAGCCGTTTTGGAAGAACGTATCGCTACCGGCATTTATGAAGAAGGCAGTAAATTGCCTCCCGAACGTACGCTTGCGGAAGAATTCGGCGTATCGCGTCCGTCGGTCAGGGTGGCATTGAATATCTTGATTGCCAAGCAGGTTTTGGAAGCGCGGCAGGGCGATGGCTATTACGTTTCCGTCAAGCCGCAACAGGATTTTTTACAAAGCTGGCAGGAGTTGCTCGGCAAACATACCAATTGGGAAACAGACGTATTCGATTTCAGCTGTCACGTTGAAGGCTGTATGGCGGCGCTGGCTGCCGAAAGACGGACTGACGCCGATTTGAAACGCATTGACTTTTGGCGGCAGAAGTTTGAAACGGCCTGTGAAAGCGGAAATTTGGAGCATCAAGCCGAGGCAGACGTCAGTTTCCATCAAACTATTGCTGATGCCGCACACAATATCCTATTCAGTCATCTTTCCAGTAGCCTGCTCAAAATGCTTTATCAGCAAACACGTAGCGGCATTATCTATATCCATCAAACCGAAGACCCGCGCCCGACGCTGATTGCCCAGCACCGCGCTATTTTTGAAGCCATTGCCCAGGCCAAACCGGCCGAGGCGGCGGAAGCGGCTAAACTGCATTTAAATTATGTCGCCCGCCGCATTTTGCAGGACAGGGAATATCAAAGCCGCAGCGAGCATGCGGATGTATTGGCACAAAACGATTTGAAACGAGTAGATTGGTAGCGTTTAAAAATAATCAGGCCGTCTGAATTTTTCAGACGGCCTGATTTTGCAAATAAGGCCTTTTAGTGCCACAATCTTCCTCATTCTGTCTGAAAACAAAGGAAGCACCATGTACCGTCATGTCGAGTATTATCCGGGTGACCCGATTTTGAGTTTGGTTGAAACCTTCAAGCGCGACGAGCGCCCTGAAAAAGTCAATTTGAGCATAGGCATTTATTTTGATGACGAAGGCAAAATGCCGGTTTTGGAATCTGTCCGCTGTGCAGAAGCAGAGCGTGCGGCCGTACCGCGCCCCTCTCCTTATCTGCCGATGGAAGGTTTGGACACTTATCGAAGCGCGGTTCAGTGTTTGTTGTTTGGCAAGGATAATCCGGCATTGGCAGAAGGGCGCGTTGCGACCGTACAGACTTTAGGCGGCTCAGGGGCGTTGAAAGTCGGTGCCGACTTTTTGCACCGTTGGTTCCCCGATGCAAAAGCCTATGTCAGCGATCCGACTTGGGACAACCATAAAGGTATTTTTGAAGGCGCAGGTTTTAAAGTGGGGACGTATCCTTATTACAACCCTGAAACCGTCGGCGTGAAATTTGAAGAAATGACTGCGTTTTTCAAAACATTGCCGGAAAACAGCGTCTTGATTTTGCACCCATGCTGTCAAAACCCGACCGGCGTAGATATGTCGCAAGCGCAATGGGATGAGGTGTTGGACATCATCAAAACGCAAAAGCTGATTCCATTTATGGATATTGCTTATCAAGGTTTCGGCGAGGATTTGGACAGCGATGCCTATGCAATCCGTAAAGCTGTTGAAATGGGTCTGCCTTTGTTTGTCAGCAACTCTTTCTCGAAAAACCTGTCGCTGTACGGCGAGCGTGTCGGCGGTTTGAGCGTAGTGTGTCCCAATAAGGAAGAAGCGGAGCTGGTGTTCGGACAGTTGAAATTTACCGTCCGCCGTATTTATTCCAGTCCTGCCGCGCATGGCGCATACATCGCTTCTGATGTGATGAACAGCAATGATTTGCGCGCTTTGTGGGAAAACGAGGTTTACGCCATGCGCGACCGCATCCGTGCCATGCGTCAGAAACTTTATGATGTTTTGACGGCCAAAATTCCCAATCGCGATTTCAGCTATTTCATCAAACAGCGCGGTATGTTCAGCTATACAGGCCTAACCGTAGAGCAGGTACGCCGCCTGCGTGACGAGTTTGCCGTTTACCTGCTGGATTCAGGCAGGATGTGTGTGGCAGGATTGAATGCATCGAATATCGATTATGTAGCCGAGGCATTTGCCAAAGTGTTGCAATAGCCATGCAATCTGAAATTGAATGTAGTTTTATTTGAAGTAAATCAAAAGGCCGTCTGAAAAATTTTCATCTTTCAGACGGCCTCTTTATAATTGGCGCACCCAACAGGGATCGAACCTGTGACCTCCAGCTTCGGAAACTGACACTCTTCCAACTGAGCTATGGGTGCGGAAGCCGTAAGGTTAACGCATATTGGCTTTATTGGCAAAGTTTATCTTGAAAGTGTCTGAAAGTGGCATTGGCGGTCACTTTTTGCATGGCTAGAATAATCAATTAACTACAAAGGCTTAGCAGAATTTAGATGGCATTTTGAGGATTTTTGCGTATCTTTTTCTCAAGATGGATTGGAAAGCCTTTGCGAATTCAGTATAATCCAGCAAAATATTGTTAACTGCGTTTAACACATAAACTATAACTTACAGCACAACCTAACCTAACGGCGAGGCCTACCAAATGAAACAACTCCGCGACCACAAAGCCCAAGGCTCTGCATTGTTCACCCTTGTGAGCGGTATCGTTATTGTCATTGCAGTGATTTACTTCCTGATCAAACTGGCGGGAAGCGGTTCATTCGGCGATGTTGCCGAAACAACCGAAGCTGCGACTCAAACCCGTATCCAGCCAGTCGGCCAACTGAAATTGGGCGACGGTATTCCAGTCGGCGAGCGTCAAGGCGATCAGATTTTCAACAAAATCTGTATTCAATGCCACGCAGCGGACAGCATCGTTCCCAAAGCGCCTAAATTTGAAAACAAAGGCGATTGGGCACCTCGCATTGCCCAAGGTTTCGATACCTTGTTCCAACACGCTCTGAACGGTTTCAACGCAATGCCTGCCAAAGGCGGTGCGGCTGATTTGACCGATCAAGAATTGAAACGCGCCATTACTTACATGGCCAACAAAGCTGGCGGTACTTTCCCTGATCCTGATGCTGCAGCTCCTGCCGATGCCGCTGCTTCCGGCGAAGCTGCTTCAGCTCCGGCAGCTGAGGGTGCGGCTCCTGCAGATGCTCCTAAAGCAGATGCGGCCAAAGCAGATGACAAAGGTGCGGCAGCTCCAGCAGCCGGTGGCGCAGACGGCAAAAAAGTTTACGAAGCCAACTGCCAAGCATGTCACGGCGGTGCAGTTCCAGGTGTTCCTCATGTAGGTAAAAAAGAAGACTGGGCTCCTCGTATCAAACAAGGTAAAGACACCCTGCACAAACACGCACTCGAAGGCTTTAACGCAATGCCTGCCAAAGGCGGTAACGGTAGCCTGAGCGATGATGAAGTGAAAGCTGCAGTTGATTACATGGCTAATCAGTCTGGTGCTAAATTCTAAGATTTGATTTTGAATCTCGAATAGAAGGCGCATTCTGCAAAAGGATGCGCTTTTTTCGTGCAGGAAATCCGGATCTTGCTATAATACTGAAGTAGTAAATTATTCTCATGATCAAGGGGCGTCTGAAAGATTTAGACGGCCTTCGAATACAATCAAGATTCTTTTAAAGAAGTTCAACCATATTCACATACGACAAAACAATCACGGAGTTATCTCATGGCAAAAAAATATTTCGGTACTGACGGTGTGCGTGGCGAAGTCGGTCAATTCCCTATCAATCCTGATTTTGTCCTGAAATTAGGCTATGCGGCAGGTCAGGTTTTGGTGCAGCACGAAGGCGAAATCAAACCAACCGTCTTGATCGGTAAAGACACGCGTATTTCAGGCTATATGCTGGAAGCTGCGCTGATTGCCGGTTTTACCGCCGCCGGTGTCAATGTTATTCAAACCGGCCCTCTGCCGACTCCGGGCGTGGCGTATTTGACCCGCGCTTTGCGTTTGTCTGCCGGTGTGATGATTTCTGCTTCCCACAATGTTTATTCCGACAACGGCATTAAATTTTTTGCCGAAGGCGGTGTGAAGCTGAGCGATGAAATCGAGTTGGAAATCGAAGCCAAAATCGATGAGGAAATGAAAACCCAGCCGTCCAGCCGTCTTGGCCGTGCGCGCCGGATTAATGGTGCGGATGATCGCTATATCGAGTTCTGTAAATCCACTTTCCCAAGCCATTTGGACTTGCGCGGTCTGAAATTGGTGGTCGATACCGCCAATGGTGCGGGCTATGCAGTTGCGCCTAAAGTATTCCACGAATTGGGTGCGCAAGTAGTAAGCATCGGTGATGAGCCAAACGGCTACAACATCAATGAGAAATGTGGTGCGACCCATCCGAAAGCTTTGCAAGCGGCTGTGTTGCAAAATGAAGCCGATTACGGCATTGCCTTGGATGGCGATGGCGACCGTTTGATGATGGTTGACCGCAATGGCAAAGTGTATGACGGCGACAGCCTGATTTATGTGATTGCCAAAGCACGTGCGCACGAAGGCGTGGAAATCGGCGGCGTAGTGGGTACAGTGATGACCAATATGGCGATGGAAGTTGCTTTAAAAGAGCAGGGCGTTGACTTCTGCCGCGCCAAAGTGGGCGACCGCTATGTGTTGGAACAGCTCCACCAACGCGGTTGGTTGATTGGCGGCGAAGCCAGCGGCCATATTTTGTGCATGGACAAACACAATACCGGTGACGGCATCATTTCCGCGCTGCAAGTTTTGGCCGCACTGCAAACCTTGAATCAAGACCTTGCCACCGTTTGCGCCGATTGGCAGCCGTATCCGCAAACCATGATTAACGTCCGCATCAAAAAAGGCCAAAACTGGCAGGATGCTTCCAAAGAGGCTTTGGCTGAAGTGGAAAAAGAACTCGAAGGCAAAGGCCGCGTGGTCTTGCGTGCTTCAGGTACCGAGCCTGTCGTGCGTGTGATGGTGGAAGCCAAGCAGGCAGACTGGGCGAAAAAAGGTGCAGAAAAAATTGCCGCTGCCATTCAAGGTCAAAAGTAACAGTGTGTTTGATTTTGAATTGAACTAAATAAAAGGCCGTCTGTTGTTCAGACGGCCTTTGTGTTTCATTAGAAGCTTAGTTGCTCAAGACATCAACGCCTTTAGGAGGGGTAAATTTGAACATACCGCTGGAAAGGTTAGGCTTGGTGTTCAAACCGCTGAAACTGATGCTGGTTTGGTTGCCGAAGCTGTCTTTTAGCTGCATTGCGGCGAGGTTGTCGCCTTTGAAGCCGATGCGGATGTATTGATAACCGGCATTGTTTTTCTTAGGCGTAGCCAAAACGTAGTCGATACCGTTGGCAGAACCGTCTTCTTTCAGCGTGTAGCTGCTGTCCAATGCCGTTTTGTTGGAGAGGATGGCGGCAGGGCTGTCGCCGATGGTTTGGTCTTGTGAGGACTTGGTTACTTGCGCCAAATCTACGTCATAGAGCCAAATGGTTTTGCCGTCGCCAACGATGGTTTGTTTGTAGGGTTTGGTGTATTCCCATTTGAACAAGCCAGGGCGCAGGATTTTGAATGTACCGTATGTGGTTTGGGTTTTCTTTTTGCTGTGAACGGTTTGGCTGAAATTGCCGCTGATACCGTCGGCATCATTATTGAATTTTTTCAGGGCGTCCACTGCGCCGGCTTGTGCAAAGCCGATGGCTGAAGAAAGCAGCGCGGCAGCGGTCAGGGTGAACAGTCGGGTAGTTTTCATGTTTTGGTTCCTTGTTCGGAGAGATGGGTTCAGTATAGACGTTATGGTGTAACAGGCAAGGGGTTGAATGGAGGGTTTAATTTGTGTAAATATGAAAAATCCAAGCAAGTATCTGAAATAATTTCATTTCTTCAGACGGCCTGTATTTAGTTTTGACGTTTTTTTAATGAAACGCATAAGGGCTTGGTGTGGTATTTAATGTCATTTTACGGAAAGCGTGAAATTATAGTCTTTCTGTTTGCTTTTTAAAACGGTTATAATATTTATCTTTTGAAAACAATGGTTTTGTATGTATCTGAATCCTTATCCTTTATTGGAGCAGGCTTTGCTGTCGGACAATCCTGATGAAAAAGGAAAATTGACGCAGACCTTGTTTGCGCAGTTGGGCGAGGCGGAAGGTTTGACGGTTGATGAGTCAAAACCTGTGGATTGTCGTTTTGCCGGACATCCGCCCCGTCCGCGTTTGGTTGCGCCTTCGGAAGTTACGCCGCGCAAGATGAATACGGTCGAAGGCTATGCGGCGATGTTGCATGCGATTGCGCACATTGAATTTAATGCGATTAATCTGGCTTTGGATGCGGCGTATCGTTTTCGCAATATGCCGTTTCAGTTTGTACGCGATTGGGTAAGGGTGGCAAAAGAAGAAGTGTTTCACTTCGGCTTGATGCGTGGCCGTCTGAACAGCTTGGGCTACGATTACGGCGATTTTGAAGCGCACGGGCATTTGTCGGATATGGCATATAAAACTGCTTACGATCCTTTATTGCGCATGGCTTTGGTGCCGCGGGTGTTGGAAGCGCGCGGTTTGGATGTCACGCCGGGTATTCGTGCAAAAGTGGCGCAGCGTGGCGATGTGGAAACCTGCGATGTGTTGGATATTATTTATCGCGATGAAGTAGGGCATGTCGCCATCGGCAATCATTGGTATCAGCATCTTTGCCGTGAGCGCGGTTTGGAACCGGTTACCCTGTTCCGCAGCCTGATTGCGCGTTACGATATGTTTATCTTCCGCAGCTACGTCAATATTGAAGCACGGGAACGTGCAGGATTCAGCCGTTTCGAGCTGGATATGTTGGAAGATTTTGAGAAAAGTTTGAAACAGGATAAAAAGGCCGTCTGAAACGGTAAAATCATCATGGCACATCATCACGATCATTCGCACGCGCATACGCATACCGCCAATAAGCAGGTATTGCGCATTTCATTTTTCGTCATTGCCGGATTTATGCTAGTTGAAGCGGTCGGCGGCTGGCTGACCAACTCTTTGGCCCTGCTTTCCGATGCGGGGCATATGTTCAGCGATGCGTTTTCGCTGGGCGTAGCATTGTGGGCATTCAAACTTGGCGAGAAACAGACCACGCTGCAAAAGACATTCGGTTACAAGCGTTTTGAAATTTTGACGGCGATGTTTAACGGATTGTCGCTGGTGTTGATTGCGGCGATGATTTTTTATGAAGCAGTCAAACGATTGTTTTATCCGCCGGAAATTTTGACGGGCGGCATGTTGGTGGTCAGCATCATCGGATTACTGGTCAACATCGGCGTCGCCGTTTATATGTTGAAGAATGGCGATACCGAAGAAAACGTCAATATGCGCGGCGCGTATCTGCACGTAATCAGCGATTTGTTCGGCTCGATAGGGGCGATTGTCGCAGCAGTATTGATTATGGCGTATGGCTGGCAATGGGCGGATACGGTTGCCAGCGTATTGGTGGCGGCTTTGGTAGGGCGCAGCGGCTGGACGCTGTTTAAACAGACTTTGCACATTTTGATGGAAGGCGCGCCGGAAAACATCCATACCGATGAGTTGCTCAGCGTGATCCGCAATACGGAGGGCGTAAAATCCGTTCACGACTTGCATGTTTGGACGATTACCAGCAATATCCACGTTTTATCCTGCCATATTGTCGTAGATGGCAACATGACGGTGGCAGAGTCCGAACAAATCGCCTACCGCATCGAACATGAATTGGCGCATCACAACATCGGACATTGTACGATTCAGATTGAAAGTGAACAGCATCCGCATAAAGATGAAGTCTTGTGTTCGCAGGAAATGCATGAACATCATCACCATTAACCATATTCAGGCCGTCTGAAACTTGTTGGATTGTTCAGACGGCCTTCTAAAATCATCAAAGGAATACTTATGACCCAAGCCGTATTATTCGACCTTGACGGCACGCTTGCCGATACCGCACTTGATTTGGGTGGCGCGCTCAACACGGTATTGCGCCGACACGGTTTGCCTGAAAAAAGCATGGATGAAATCCGTCCGCAGGCCAGCCACGGTGCGAGCGGTTTGCTCAAACTTGGTGCAGGCATTACGCCCGACCATCCGGACTATATACAATGGCGCAAAGAGTTTTTGGACGAATACAGTCGCTGCTATGCCGACCAAACCATCTTGTTCGACGGCGCAAACGAAATGTTGGAAGCCTTAGTTCAACGCGGTATCCAATGGGGCATTATTACCAACAAGCCCATGCGTTTTACCGATGTCCTCGTGCCTAAGCTCGGTTTTACCGTGCCTCCCGCCGTGATTGTCAGTGGCGATACTTGCGATGAACCCAAGCCCAGCGTGAAGCCTATGTTTTATGCGTGCGAACAGATTGGCGTTGAGGCGCAGCGATGTTTTTATGTCGGTGATGCAGAGCGCGATATGCAGGCAGGCAAAAATGCAGGCATGACAACCGTGCTTGCCGATTGGGGCTATATTTCTGCCGAAGACCAAACCGAAAACTGGCTTGCCAATTTCCGTATTGCCACGCCTTTGGATTTGTTGGCAATCTTGCGTTAAAACCCTGTAATAATCCGTTTTCAGACGGCCTGAAACGGCGTAAAATCGTACTAAGTTTGTATTTTTTCAACCGTTTTACACTTGTAAAGAGAAAAATCATGTTCTTCAAGCATATCGAAGCAGCTCCTGCTGATCCGATTTTAGGTTTGGGCGAAGCGTTTAAAGCCGAAACCCGTCCCGAAAAAGTCAATCTCGGTATCGGCGTGTACAAAGACGCATCCGGCGCAACGCCTATTGTCAAAGCCGTCAAAGAGGCTGAAAAACGCCTGCTGGAAAGCGAGACAACTAAAAATTACCTGACCATCGACGGCGTTGCCGATTACAACGAGCAAACCCAAATTCTGCTGTTTGGCAAAGACCACGAAATCATCGCCAGCCGTCGCGCCAAAACAGCGCAAAGCCTTGGCGGTACAGGTGCATTGCGCATTGCGGCCGAGTTTGCCAAACGTCAGTTGAATGCGCAAACCATCTGGATTTCCAATCCGACTTGGCCAAACCACAATGCCATCGCCAAAGCGGTCGGTATCCAAGACAAACCGTATCGCTACTATGATGCCGCCAAACACGGTTTGGATTGGGACGGTATGATTGAAGACTTGAGCCAAGCGCAAAAAGGCGATATCGTCCTGCTGCACGGCTGCTGCCACAACCCTACCGGCATCGACCCTACGCACGAACAATGGGAAACTTTGGCAAAACTTTCTGCCGAAAAAGGCTGGTTGCCATTGTTTGACTTTGCCTACCAAGGCTTCGGCAATGGTTTGGAAGAAGACGCCTACGGCTTGCGCGTGTTCTTGAAACACAATACAGAATTGCTGATTGCCAGCTCTTATTCCAAAAACTTCGGTATGTACAACGAGCGCGTCGGCGCGTTCACTTTGGTGGCTGAAGATGAAGAAACTGCAGCCCGCGCTCACAGCCAAGTCAAAACCATCATCCGTACCTTGTATTCCAACCCTGCTTCACACGGTGCGAACACCATTGCGCTGGTGTTGAAAAATGATGATTTGAAAGCACAATGGATTGCCGAACTCGATGAAATGCGCGGCCGCATCAAAGCCATGCGCCAAAAATTTGTTGAGTTGCTCAAAGCCAAAGGTGCAACCCAAGACTTTGATTTCATTATCGAACAAAACGGTATGTTCTCCTTTAGCGGTCTGACTCCCGAACAAGTTGACCGTTTGAAAAATGAGTTTGCCATTTATGCCGTCCGTTCCGGCCGCATTAATGTTGCAGGCATTACCGATGACAATATCGACTACCTGTGCGAAAGCATTGTAAAAGTCTTGTAATTGTCGAATTAAAGGCAAAGGCCGTCTGAATTATTCAGACGGCCTTTATTTTTGGTTGTCGAAGCTTATCCGGCAACTGCGTTCATTCCCCAATAAATCATCGCATAGCGCAGCAGTTTGCCTGTAATCAGAATGATGGCGCAATGCAGGGCATTGAGCCTGAGCCAGCCTGCTGCAAGAGGGAGGGCATCGCCGATAATCGGTAGCCATGCAAATAATAGCGGCCAAATTCCCCATCTTTGTATACGCGCCAATACTTTTTCAGACGGCCTTTTCTTGGCCGGAAACATTCTGCCCATGTAATAAGAAACCATACTGCCCAAGCCATTTGCCAACCCTGCACACAAACATGCGCCGAGGGCATGTTGCGGATATTGGTACACAAATGCGGCGTATGCCGCCTCGGATGTACCCGGAAGTAGTGTAGCTGAAGTGAAGGCAGAAGCAATCAGGGCAAGGTAAGCGTAAAGAGGTGGCATGTTTTGAGTTACATCAAGTGATATTGTAAAAAAGAAATAATAGGCTTAGTAAGAGGATTATGCCTTTATTTTTTAATCTAATAAAAGATAAATCCAATATTATTAAATTTTTTACAATTAAACGGCTGAAGGATAATGTAGTCGGCTGTTAGAAAATAGTTTTCAAAGTGACGGATTATCAGTATGATACGGGCGGCTGTTAATGGGTGTTAAGTTTAATGAACTGATTTAAGCTCATTTTTCCAGCGAATCTTAACAAAACGAAAGGCAAATCATGTCTGCGCATTCACAACAAAATCATACTCCTGCGCTGGTCGTTCTGACCACACTCTTCTTCATGATGGGTTTCATTACCTGCATGAACGATATTTTGATTCCGCACCTGAAAGATATTTTCGAACTGACTTATGTTCAGGCGATGCTGATTCAATTCTGTTTCTTTACCGCTTACGCGATTATGTCGATCCCTATGGGTTATTTGGTCGGCAAAATCGGCTATAAAAACGGTGTAATCGGCGGTTTCGTATTGACTGCCATCGGCTGTCTGTTGTTCTATCCTGCCGCCGGCAGCCATTCTTATCCTACTTTCTTGGGTGCGCTGTTCATTTTGGCTTCAGGTGTAACGCTGTTGCAAGTGGCGGGTAACCCTTATGTGACCCTGCTGTCCAAACCAGGTAAAGAATCTGCAACACTGACTTTGGTTCAGGCATTTAACTCTTTGGGTACGACCATTGCTCCGCAAATCGGGGCATTCCTGATTTTGGCTGATGCGACACAAACTGTCAGCAAAGCCGAGCAAATTTCTTCTGTTCAAATTCCATATTTGGGTTTGGCAGGTTTGCTGATTATTTTGGCTGTGTTCGTCAAAATGATTCGTCTGCCTGATGCAAACAAAATTGCTGAAGAAGAGAGTGAACACAACCATGATGGTAAACACAGCGTATGGCAATACCGCCACTTGATTTTTGGTGCGGCCGGTATTTTCTGTTATGTTGGTGCAGAAGTATCTATCGGTTCTTTGTTGGTCAACGTGTTGGGTTACCTGAAAGGTTTGGACCACGCATCTGCTGCAAAATATCTGTCGTTCTACTGGGGCGGCGCGATGGTTGGTCGCTTCTTAGGCTCTGCCATCATGGCGAAAATTGCGCCTAACCGCTATTTGGCATTCAATGCTACCGCTGCTGTTGTCCTGTTGGGCGTAGCTATGTTGGCAGGTAAAGCCAGTGCAGATGTTGCGATGTGGGCATTGTTGGCCATCGGTTTCTTCAATTCCATCATGTTCCCAACGATTTTCTCTTTGGCAACCAAAGGTCTTGGCCGATTCACCAGCAGCGCTTCCGGCGTATTGTGTACTGCGATTGTCGGCGGTGCGATTGTGCCTGTGGTACAAGGTTGGGCAGCGGATACTTACGGCTTGATGATTTCTTTCGTTGTATCAGCGATTTGTTATGTCTATATCGTCTTCTTTGCTATAAAAGGCTACAAAGCTGACGAATAATCCATCATGATAAAAGGCCGTCTGAAACCTTATGGGATTTCAGACGGCCTTTTTACTTTGTGGCATAATGATTTAAATGACAGGAGAAAAAAATGGCTAAAATCATTTTGCTGCATGGCTTGCACATGCATTCGTGGGTAATGAAACCGCTGGCGTATTTGCTGGAACAAGAAGGTTTTGAAGTTGCGCTGTTCGATTATTACAGTGTTTTGCATTCGATGAACCGACATGTTGAAGATTTAGCGCGATGGATTGATGAGAACCATGCTGATGAAACGCTGCACTTTGTCGGCCATAGTTTGGGCGGGTTGGTCTTACGCAATTTTGCGGCAGTATATCCGGAAAAAGTCAGCGGCCGTATCGTTACCATGGGTACGCCGCACCAAGGCAGCCGTGCCGCGCAACGCGTACTCAATTTGGGTTTGCAAAAACCGGTATTGGGTGGCTCTTACAAAGGGGCGTTGGACGGCAGTATGCCTGAGTTGCCTGTCGGTATTGAGCTGGGCAGTATTGCCGGTAACAAACCGTATGGGCTGGGCCGTGTTTTAGGTTTGCACGGCGCACATGATGGTACGGTTTTGGTCAGCGAAACGCATTGTCCGAATATGCGCGATCATGTCGTTTTGCCGGTCAGCCATAGCGGCATGCTGTTTAACCGTAAAACGGTCGAGCAAGTGGTGGCATTTTTGCATGATGGACGTTTTAAAAAGCAATAAAATTTCATTTATTCTAATTTAAAAGTATTTAATGTTAATAATTTAATATATTTTAAAGAAAGTGTCGCAGTTTACTGGAGCTGTTTTTATAAAATAACAGGCAGGCCGTCTGAGAATCGGGTTTCAGACGGCCTGTTATGCTAAAATCTGTTAAGTACTTATTAAAAAGGCAAAGAACAATGTTTGCTTTCAAATCCTTACTTAATATGCCGCGCTTTGAGGCCATTGCGGTGGCCTTAGCTTTGGTGGCAGCAATGGGTTATACGATTATTTCGCTTGAATGGCTGCCGCATATGTCGATTGTGACGGCGATCGTGGTCTTGCTTTTGTACGGTTTGATGCGTGGCTTGAAATATCAAGACATGCAAAACGGTATGATCGGCGCGGTCGGGCAGGGCATGGGCGCGATTTATCTGTTTTTCTTTATCGGCCTGATGGTCAGCGCGCTGATGATGAGCGGTGCGATTCCAACGCTGATGTATTACGGTTTCGGATTGATTTCGCCGACTTATTTTTATTTTTCGGCGTTTGCGCTTTGTTCGATCATCGGTATTTCTATCGGCAGTAGTTTGACGACTTGTGCGACTGTCGGCGTGGCATTTATGGGTATGGCGGCTGCGTTTCATGCCGATATGGCGATGACGGCAGGCGCGATTGTGTCGGGTGCGTTCTTTGGCGATAAAATGTCGCCGCTTTCCGATACGACCGGTATTTCTGCTTCGATTGTCGGCATTGATTTGTTCGAACACATCAAAAACATGATGTACACCACTGTACCTGCGTGGTTGATCAGTGCGGCGTTGATGTTGTGGCTTTTGCCCAATGTTGCCGCGCATGACATGAACAGCGTCGAAGCTTTCCGCGCGCAATTGGAAGCAACCGGTTTGGTCCATGCTTACTCACTGATTCCGTTTGCCTTGCTGGTTGTCCTCGCCCTGATACGCGTCAATGCTATTGTCGCCATGTTGTTTACCGTTGTGGTGGCGTTGATTGTCACTTACTTCCACAGTACGCCTGATTTGAAACAGCTGGGCGCGTGGTTTTACAGCGGATACAAACTTGAAGGCGAAGCATTCAAAGATATTGCCCGATTGATTTCGCGCGGCGGCTTGGAAAGCATGTTCTTTACGCAAACCATCGTGATACTCGGCATGAGCTTAGGCGGCCTGTTGTTCAGCATTGGTGTGATTCCGTCTTTGCTGGAGGCCATTCGTGCATTCCTGACCAATGCCGGACGTGCTACTTTCAGCGTGGCCATGACATCGGTCGGCGTCAACTTCCTAATTGGCGAACAATATTTGAGTATTCTGCTTTCCGGTGAAACCTTTAAGCCGGTTTATGACAAACTCGGCCTGCATTCGCGCAACCTTGCCCGTACGCTGGAAGATGCGGGTACGGTCATCAACCCGTTGGTACCTTGGAGCGTCTGCGGCGTATTTATCAGCCATGCCTTGGGCGTGCCTGTCTGGGAATACCTGCCTTATGCCTTCTTCTGCTACTTGAGTTTGGCTCTGACGCTGGTGTTTGGCTGGACAGGGCTGACTTTGAGTAAGAAGTAAACCGCATTTAGAATAGCAATGCTTTTATAAAACAAGGCCGTCTGAAAACAATTTCAGACGGCCTTGTTTTACTTGAAGTAGCCGTACCAACATGATTTCACTATAATTGCTGTGCCAATAAAAAAATAATCCAAACAATGAACAAACAAATCCGCCAAGAAATTTTCGAGCGTTTCCGCGCTGCCAATCCTCATCCGACTACCGAGTTGAATTTCAGCTCGCCGTTTGAGCTGCTTATCGCCGTTTTATTGTCTGCGCAGGCGACTGATGTCGGTGTGAACAAAGCGACTGCCAAGCTCTTTCCCGTTGCCAATACGCCGCAAGCCATGTTGGATTTGGGGCTGGACGGCGTGATGGAATACACCAAAACCATAGGCCTCTACAAAACCAAATCCAAACACATCATGCAGACTTGCCGTATTTTGCTGGAGAAATATAACGGTGAAGTACCTGCTGACCGCGAGGCTTTGGAATCTTTGCCCGGTGTTGGCCGAAAAACTGCCAATGTGGTGCTGAATACTGCATTCGGGCAACCTGTTATGGCGGTCGATACCCATATTTTCCGTGTGGCCAACCGCACCAAAATCGCGCCGGGTAAGGATGTGCGCGAAGTTGAAGACAAGCTGATGCGCTTTATTCCCAAAGAATTTTTGATGGATGCCCATCATTGGTTGATTTTGCACGGCCGCTATACATGTAAGGCTTTGAAACCGCAATGCAGCAAATGTTTGATTAATGATTTGTGCGAATATCCGGCAAAAATGTAAATAAAAACAGATAAAAAAGGCCGTCTGAATTTCAGACGGCCTTTGAT
>NZ_KV820384.1:0-50937 GCF_001815375.1 Neisseria sp. HMSC065C04 | reverse complement strand
AAAGGCCGTCTGAATTTCAGACGGCCTTTGATTTGGCTACGATTAGTCGGCAACTGCCATCAGGCTGGCGTTACCACCGGCAGCGGTAGTATTGATACTGCAAGAGATTTCTTCAAATACTTGCAGGATATCCAAACCTTGTTCGGAAGGCAGAATGCGGATGAGCGCACCGTCGCGGCCGGCCAACTCTTGTTTGCGCTCGCTGCTCAAAGGCTCGATAGCGGCAACATGGCTGATGCCTGCGTTTTCAGGTTTGCTGTTGACTTGCAACAAACCGTCCAAATCGGCTGAGTAGGAAGCCAGTGGGCTGTTTGGCTCAACAACGGTTTGAATGCCTGCGGCTGCCAGCTCGGTCAGGGCAGAGAAGGCTTGCAGCAGATTGCCGCCATGTACCCAAACACGTTTTGGAGAGCGCCAGCTCAATGAGTTGCGTTCGCCGGTCGGGCCGACCAATACGGTTTCGGCTTTGCGCAGAGTGCGAACTCGTGCGTGACCCAAAGCTGCGGCTGCAGTTTTCTTCTCTTCTACATTAAACGGCAGTTTGTGAACCAGGGTTTCCAAACGTTTGAGTGCGTCTTCGTCTGCTTGGCCGATGCGGCTGAGGGTTGGGGCAACCCATTCAGGAGTACGAACCAGGCGTTGCAGATAGAATGAACCGCCTGCTTTTGGACCGGTACCAGACAAGCCGTGACCGCCGAAAGGTTGTACGCCGACAACAGCACCAACGATGTTGCGGTTAACGTAGATGTTACCGGCTTCGATGCGGTCGCGGATATGGTCGACAGTGCCTTCGATACGGCTGTGTACACCGCTGGTCAGAGCATAGCCTTTGGCGTTGATTTGGTCGATGAGTTGATCCAATTCGCTGGCGCGGTAGCGGACAACGTGCAGTACAGGACCGAACACTTCGCGTTGCAACTCGTTCAAGTTGTTCAATTCAAACAGGATTGGACGAACGAAGGTAGAGTTGTTGTCATCAACGTCGGTGGCAGTTTTGATTTCGTGGTAAGCCTTTGCTACGCCTTTCATTTTGTTGATGTGGGCCAACAGGTTTTGTTGGGCTTCAGCATCGATGACAGGGCCGATGTCTGTGGTCAGTTGGGTCGGTTTGCCGACAACCAGCTCGTCCATTGCGCCTTTGATGATGTTGACCATTTTATCGGCAACATCTTCTTGAACGCACAAGATACGCAGGGCGGAACAACGTTGACCCGCGCTGTCGAAGGCAGAGTTCAATACGTCGAGGCAGACTTGTTCCGGCAGGGCGGTAGAGTCCACGATCATCGCGTTTTGACCGCCGGTCTCGGCAATCAGGACAGGGCTGTCGTCGCGTTTGGACAGCGCTTTGTTGATCAGGCGCGCTACTTCGGTAGAACCGGTAAAGATCACGCCGCCGATGCGGGCATCGCCGGTCAGGGCAGAGCCGACATCGCCTGCGCCGAGTACGAGTTGCAGTGCAGAAGTCGGAATACCGGCTTGATGCATCAAGGAAACGGCGTAAGTAGCAATCAGGCTGGTTTGTTCGGCAGGTTTGGCGATAACAGTGTTACCGGCAGCCAGGGCAGAAACGACTTCGCCGGTAAAGATGGCCAATGGGAAGTTCCATGGGCTGATGGCAACGATTGCGCCGACAGCTTTGGCATCTTTAGGCAGGGTGTTTTCAGCTTCGTTGGCATAGTAGCGGCAGAAGTCAACGGCTTCTCGTACTTCGGCAACGGCGTTGTTCAGGGTTTTACCGGCTTCGCGGACGGCCAGCATCATCAATGCAGGCGTGTGTTGTTCCAACAAATCGGCAAAACGGCGCAGGCAGTCGGCGCGTTCTGAAGCAGGTTTGGCGCTCCACTCCGGCAGGGCGGCAACGGCTGCACCAATAGCTTCTTGAGCCAATGCCGCATCGGCAAAGCTGACAGTGCCGACAACATCGTTGTGGTCTGCAGGGTTGCGGACGGGTTGAGCTTCGCCCACGTTACGCGCTTCGCCATTGACGATAGACGCGGCGTGGAAGTCTTCGGAAGAAGCTTGGTTGAGTTTTTCTTGCAGGTTTTGCAATACGTTTTCGTTGCTGAAATCGACGCCTTGGGAGTTCAGACGGCCTTTGCCATACAAATCGCGCGGCAGAGGCAATGCCGGATGCAGGTGGATGCCTTGTTCGGCGATGGTGTCGAACGGGCTCTTAATCAGACGGTCGATGCTGATGTTTTCGTCAACGATTTGGTTCACGAAAGAAGAGTTCGCACCGTTTTCCAACAGGCGGCGTACCAAGTAGGCAAGCAGGGTTTCGTGTGTGCCGACCGGGGCATACACGCGTACGCGGCGGCCTAAGTTTTGCGGGCCGACCACTTGGTCGTACAGGGTTTCGCCCATGCCGTGCAGACATTGGTGTTCGAAGTCTTTGCCTTTACCCATTTGGTAGATTGCGCCCAAAGTGTAGGCGTTGTGGGTGGCAAATTGTGGGAACACGGCATCTTGCGCATCCAAGAGTTTGCGTGCGCAGGCGAGGTAGGAGATGTCGGTGTGGACTTTACGGGTGTAAGTCGGGTAGCCGTCCATGCCGTCTACTTGAGCCCATTTCACTTCGCTGTCCCAGTATGCGCCTTTAACCAAACGGATCATCAGTTTTTGGTTGTTGCGGCGAGCCAGGTCAATCAGATAGTCGATAACGAACGGGCAACGTTTTTGGTAGGCCTGAACAACGAAACCGATACCTTTGTAGCCGGCCAAGTCAGGGTCGGAAACTAAAGCTTCCATCAAGTCCAAAGACAATTCGAGACGGTTGGCTTCTTCGGCGTCGATGTTGATACCGATATCGTATTTTTTACCCAAAAGGAACAATTCTTTCAGGCGCGGCAACAATTCGCTCATAACGCGTTCGTGTTGGGCGCGTGAGTAGCGTGGGTGGATGGCGGAAAGTTTGACGGAAATACCGTTGCCTTCGTAAACGCCTTGGCCTGCGGCATCTTTACCGATGGCGTGAATGGCTTGAACGTAGTCGTTGTAGTAGCGGTTGGCATCTTCTTCGGTGTATGCGGCTTCACCCAACATATCGAAGGAGAAGCGGTAACCCATTTTCTCGCGCTCTTTACCGTTTTGCAGCGCTTCTTCAATGGTTTGGCCAGTTACGAACTGTTTGCCCAACAGGCGCATTGCGTAGTTCACACCTTGACGGATCAGGGGCGCGCCGCCTTTGCTGATCAGACGGCTCAATGCGGAACTCATCTGTTTGTCGTTTGTTGCGGTCAGTTTGCCGGTAATCAGCAGACCCCATGCGGCCGCGTTAACGAAGAGGGAAGGGCTGTTGTTCAAGTGGCTTTTCCAGTTGCCTTCAGAGATTTTATCGGCAATCAGGCGGTCACGGGTGGCATTGTCCGGAATGCGCAGCAGGGCTTCAGCCAGACACATCAGTGCAACACCTTCTTCACTGGAGAGAGAGAACTCGTGCATCAAAGCATCTACACCGCTGGCTTTGGTACGGCTGGCACGGACTTGGGTAACCAAACGACGGGCAAGCTCGGAGGCTGCATTGCGTTCTTCGTCGGTCATCTGTGCACGTTGCAACATATCCTGAACGGCCTCGATTTCATCGCGGCGGTAGGCATCAGTTACAGCTTGACGCAGAGGAGTTTGTGTTGGAAAAGCGAAGTTAAACATTATTTATGTTCTCCAAAGGTTTTTTCATGGTTTCAGACGGCCTGAATTAAGACTGCCAAAACAAGCATTCTGAAGGATAGTAATATCGTAATAAAATTATGATGCGGATACAAGATGCATCCGCATAAATTGCTGTTTTTTCTGATAAGGCTCAGATTATTTTGAAACAGTTTATGTCGTAAAGACGGCCTGCACGGAATCATGCAGGCCGTCTGAAAACGTCTTATTTAGAGGCGCGGTATTCTGCGTCTGCTTTTTCAAAGCGTTCTTGCAATTCGCGTGAAGGTTTTTTGTCGATCAGGGACACCAAAACAATCACGAGTGTGCAAATGATAAAGCCGGGGACGATTTCATAGACAGTAGCGAAACCTGTTTCTTGTGCGGCCAAAGCAGGTTTTTTGATCCACTCGGCCCAAACCACTACAGTCAGTGCACCAGCAATCATGCCGGAGAGTGCGCCGTAGGCAGTAATGCGTTTCCACAGTACAGACAGGATAACAACCGGACCGAATGCGGCACCAAAGCCGGCCCATGCGTAAGCTACCAAGCCCAATACTTTGCTTTCAGGGTCAGAAGCAATCAGGATGGAAATTACGGCAATCGCCAAAACCATCAGACGGCCGATCCATACCAACTCGGCTTGTTGTGCTTTTTTACGCAGGAAGCCTTTGTAGAAGTCTTCGGTAATCGCGCTGGAGCAAACCAACAATTGGCAGGACAGGGTGGACATTACGGCGGCGAGAATCGCACTCAAGATGATACCGGCAATCCAAGGGTTGAAAAGCAGGGTAGCCAAAGCGATGAAGATACGTTCGTGGTTGCCGTTCATTTCATCAACGTGGGCAGGGTTGGCACCGAAGTAAGCGATACCGAAGTAGCCGACAGCCACGGCACCGGCCATACACAGAATCATCCAAGTCATACCGATACGGCGTGCTGAAACCAGAGATTTAGCGCTTTCAGCAGCCATGAAACGGGCCAAGATGTGTGGTTGGCCGAAATAGCCCAAGCCCCAAGCGGCGGTAGAGATAATGCCGATGAAAGTAGTACCGGCAAACAGGCTGCCGTATTCTTTACCGGTAGAAGCGGCAACTTGTTGGATGGCAGCGTTCATTTGATCTGCACCGCCCAAACCCAAGTACACCATTACAGGAGTCAGTACCAATGCAAAAATCATCAAAGAAGCTTGCAGGGTATCGGTCCAGCTTACTGCCAAGAAACCGCCCAAGAAGGTATAGGCGATGGTTGCACCGGCACCCAGCCACATGGCTTGAGTGTAAGACATACCGTGGAACAGGCTTTGGAACAGGGTAGCACCGGCTACGATGCCCGAAGCACAGTAAATAGTGAAGAAGAACAAGATAATCAGTGCGGAAACCACTTTCATCAAGTGACCGCCGGCACCGAAGCGGTGGAAGAAGTAATCAGGAAGCGTCAGTGCGTTGTTGGCATATTCGGTGTGCACGCGCAGACGGCCTGCAACCAAGAGCCAGTTGAGGTATGCACCCACAATCAGACCAATGGCAATCCAAGCTTCATTCAAACCGCTCAGGTAAATGGCACCTGGCAAGCCCATCAAAAGCCAACCTGACATATCGGAAGCACCGGCAGACATCGCGGTCACGAACGGACCTAAGCTGCGGCCGCCGAGAATGTAGTCGTCGAAGTTTCGTGTTGAAAAATAGGCGGCGAGGCCGATCAGTAATACGGCGACCAAATAGATCGCGAAAGTGATATACATGGGATTCATGTACTTATTCCTCATCTAACTTTTAAAACGGGTTTGAAATTGCAAGCAATTCATACCCAAACTTTTTTCTAATAAAAATACAGCTTAAAAATCCTGTTTTTTGCGAGAGAGACAGGATAAATTATTTTCAAATACAATAAAATACGAAATCTTAATGCATTAAATTGTAAATAATTTAAACCAGCATACCGCAAAAAGTCGCTTTTGCAAAGCGAAGAACTCAGCCTTTATTCGAAATTGATGCCACCTTTTGGCTAAGTCATTTAAAAACATAAAAATATATAAATTTTTACTGATGATGACGAAGGAAAGTGTGTGAAACTATCTTTCCTGATGTTTTTTGGGGATTAAAGAGAAAAAGTAATTAAACGACTTGGACTTTCAGACGGCCCTGTGCAGAAACCCCGTATCTGTGTCGGGCAGATACGGGGTTTTTAGAAAAAAAAGACTACATTAAATAGAAAAATCGTCTTTTAGTAAATGTTTATAAGCAAAGAGATAAGAGGCTGCGACAAAGGATGACCCGCCCAGGACGTTGCCTAAGAAAACGGGAATCATGTTGTAGAAAAATTGACCCCAACTGACGTTTGCGCCCGCCCAAATGCCGGCCGGAATGATGAACATATTGGCAACAAAGTGTTGAAAGCCGATTAATACGAAGATCATAACCGGGAACCACATGGCTAAGATTCGTCCTGAAGTATGGCGTGCGCCGAAGTAAAACCAGATGCCCATACACACCATCCAGTTACATGCGATGGCAGAAACGAATGCGCGGCCGAAGTCCATATTGACTTTAGCTTCGGCAATGGCAATGGTTTTCGCTGTGGCCGGCCCTTCGGCAAGGCCGACGTAGTGGCCGAGAAAATAGGCCATGGCAACGGCGCCTGCCAGATTGCCCAAGCTGACAATCAGCCAGTTGCGCACCAGTTTGTGGGTGCTGACGCGGCCGGTCAATCTGCCCAAAGCCATAATCATCATATTGCCTGTTGCCAACTCGCCGCCGCCGATTAAGATACAAATCAGTGCGATAGGGAACACGGATGCGCCCAAAAGGGCGGCCAGGCCGTTCCATTCGGCCGGAATGCCGCTGATGACGCGCAGGCAGGCAAGATAGCCGAAGCCGACATAACCGCCGCCTAAGAAACTCAAAATCACCAACATTTTGATGCTGAACTCGGATTTGGCGCAACTTTTGCCGATGGCGTCCTGCAAAATTTCATGAGGGAACAGGTCTCGTGTGTCCATGAAGTTTCCTTAAGGTTAATATAAGAGTAAAAATATCTTTCTTTATCATGCGGATGGCGAGTTTGCCTGAGAATATGGCGGACAGGAAATAACGGCTGATTGTAAGGATAGAAGCGTAGGTTATATATTGGCAGCCGATGTGTGAAAGGCCGTCTGAAAGCAATACTTTCAGACGGCCTTTAGATGGGGGAATAGGAATTATAAGCGCGTTACGCTTAAAACGCCTTTGATGTCGCCCAAGCTGGCTAATACGCGCGGCAGGTCATTGACTTGGCGGACTTCAAGGGTAAAGCGCATACTGGCTTCCAAATCGCGCGATTGGGTTTGCACCGCGGTAACGTTGAGTTTATGACGCGCCAGCGCATCCGAAACGTCGCGCAGCAAACCGGAGCGGTCTTGGGCGCGGATTTCAACATCGACGGCAAATACTTGTCCTTCTTGCAAGGCTGCCCAGCTTGCATTCAACACTTTTTCCGGAGCCTGTTCGGCAAGGTGGCGGAAAGAAGGGCAGGTATTGCGGTGGACGGAAATACCGCGGTCGCGCGTAACAAAGCCCACAATATCGTCCGGAGGTGCCGGTTTGCAGCATTTGGCAAGCGTGGTCATCAAGCCGTCTTCGCCGTCAATCAAAATACCGTTTTTGCCGCCTTTTTTGATTTTGGACTGCTTGACGATATTGGTTTCATCAATCGGCACAGGAGGCGGTTCATTCAGCGCGCCGCAGGCTTTGTGGATGGCGCGGTTGGAAACTTCGCCCTGACCGATGGCCGTATAGAGTTCATCGGTTTTTTTGAAGCCGAGTTTTTCCGCCAATGCTTGCAGATTGGGTTTGGGGAAGATTTTTGACAACTGTTTGTCCAGCTGGGCGCGGCCTTCTTCGCGCACGGTATCCGCATTTTGCTGGCGGATGTAGGCACGGATTTTGCTGATGGCGCGGTTGGATTTGACCCAGCCTTCGTAGAGCCAGTTGACGGAAGGGTTCCCCTCTTTGGCGGTAATGATTTCAACGCGTTGACCGTTTTCCAACGGCGTTGACAGCGGCACGATTTGTCCTTCGACTTTTGCGCCGCGGCAACGGTCGCCCACGCTGCTGTGCAGGGCATAGGCAAAGTCGATGGGCGTGGCGCCCGTAGGCAGGGAGAGGACTTTGCCGTGCGGAGTTAAAACGTAAATCGTATCGTTGAACAGCTCGGTTTTAAAGGCGGCGGCAAGGTCTTCTTTGCCGCTTTCGGCCATGTTTTCGCGCCAGTCTAGGAGTTGGCGCAACCAAGCGATTTTCTGTTCGTAGGCGGAATCACCCTTGCCACCTTCTTTATAACGCCAGTGGGCGGCAACACCGAATTCGTTGAATTGGTGCATGTCGAAGGTGCGGATTTGGACTTCCACACCTTTGTCTTCCGGGCCGACGATGACAGTGTGCAAACTTTTATAGCCGTTGCCTTTTGGGTTGGCGATATAGTCGTCGAACTCGCCCGGAATCGGCTGCCAGAGGCTGTGGACAATGCCCAACGTGGTGTAACACTCGGGAATGGTGTCCACCAAAATCCGTACGGCGCGGATGTCGAACAAGCCGTCGAAAGTGAGCTTTTTCTTCACCATTTTTTTGTAAATGGAGTAGATATGCTTCGGTCTTCCGGCAACTTCAAAATGAATATTGTATTTTTTCAGTTCCGTACGCAGGATATTGAGGAAGTTTTCGATGTATTCGAGGCGCTCGGTGCGTTTTTCGTCCAAAAGCAGGGAGATTTCGCGGTATTTTTCCGGCTCTTGATGACGGAAGCCCAAATCTTCGAGCTGCCATTTGAGTTGCCACACGCCCAAGCGGTTGGCGAGCGGGGCAAAAATGTCGAGGGTTTCTTTGGCAACGGCGCGTTTTTCAGGATTGTCGGGAATGTTGCTTAAGAATTGGAGGGTGCGCGTACGCATGGCCAGTTTGATCAGGACGACGCGGATGTCGGTAACCATCGCCAACAGCATTTTGCGCATGGTTTCGGCCTGTTGGCTGCGTTCTTCCGGCGTGGCAAGGCTGTCCACGCGTGCGAATTGGGTCAGTTTCTGCACTTCGTCCACACCTTTGACCAGCTCGCAAACGGTGCTGTTGCAGCGTTCGGCAACCAATTCTTGCCAAGTGGGAACGTATTTGCCGATGTCGGACAAAATCGTAGCCGCCACGGCATCGGGCAAGAGGTCGAGTTCGCTGACGATTTGCATCGAGCCGAGGAAATGTTCCAGCAATGGCTCGCCGTAAGTCGTTAGGGCATCGGCAGGATAATGTTCTTTAGACAGGTCAAAGGCCGTCTGAATCAGGTTTTTATCGGGATCAGGCAGCGCGGCAACATAGCCGTCGAACCATGCGAGGAGGCCTTCCAGCGTTACGCTCGATGTTTGGGGCGTTTGGCGAATAGTGGTCATGGCGTGCGTTTTTTTCTTTCTGATAAAAACGTTGCTATTGTAACAGTTTATTGCCGACAGCCCTAGATTTGTATGCGAATGCTGCACTATGTTTCAGGAAGCCTTGTTTCAGACGGCCTTGGGTGTTATGGTTAACCGTTTTGAAATTTTAAGGAACATTTTGATGAAGCTGTATATTTACGACCATTGCCCGTTTTGCGTCCGTGCGCGGATGATTTTCTGCTTGCGCGATGTGGCGGTGGAAGAAGTTGTCTTGGCAAACGATGACGAAGCTACGCCTATTGGTATGATTGGCTCAAAACAAGTGCCGATTTTGCAAAAAGAAGACGGTTCGTTTATGGGCGAGAGTTTGGATATTGTCCGTTACATCGATCAAGGCCGTCTGAAAGAAGAAGTTCGTCCTGAAGTGCAGGCTTGGTTGGATAAAGTGGGCGAATACAATAACAAATTGGTACAGCCGCGCATGGTCAAAATCGGTTTGCCCGAATTTGAGACCGATGAAGCGAAAAAATACTTTATCGACAAAAAAGAGAAAAGTATCGGCAATTTCGAGACTAATCTGAATAAAACGGCGCAATATCTGGCGCGTCTGCATCAAGACTTGGCCGAACTGGAAGCGCTGGTGTGCGAAGGCGAGGGCTTGGGCGGTGAAATCAGTTTGGAAGATATCCTGACGTTCCCTATTTTGCGCAACCTGACTGTTGTGCGCGGTATTCAATGGCCGCAAAAATTGATGGATTATTTGTTGGCGATGAGCGAGAGTTCCGGCGTGGCTTTGTATTTTGACCGCGCGTTGTAATGAATGTTTGAAACATAAAAAAGGCCGTCTGAAAGTTTTTTCAGACGGCCTTTTGGTTTAATAGGCAATCGTATCGGCAACCTGTGACAAACCGTTTTCCAACGATTCGAGCATGGCGGTATAGCCGTCGCCTTGCTGCGGCGTGATGGCGTTAAACGGTTTGCTGCGTCCGTCCGGCCATTGTGCATAACCGCTGATGGTGGTCTGCCCCTGATAGCTGCCTTGGAAGGCTTCGATATAGACTTTCAGGGTTTGGCTGCTTTGGCTGCGTGAAGCAGGCACGAAGGTGCGATGCGGATTGAGGCGGTTGAGCTTGTTGCTGAGATTTGCTGCCAACGCGCCATCGAGCGGTGCCGCCCACAGGTGGTTTTTCGCCAGATTCACATGATAGGCATCGGTTTGGTAAACGAGGCCGCCGTTGGCAAGCGGTTCGGCAAGGTTGACTTTGACCGCGATTTCGTTGCCATGCGCAGCAGGTCGGATGTACTGGCTGTCGGGCAGAACGAAATATTGTGTGCTTTGCGCAGTACCGCAGGCGGCAAGCGTCAGGGCGGCGGCAATCGGGAAGAGGCGCATTATCGGCTTCCTTTCGGGATAGGGTCTTTGCTGCTGTTGTTAAAAATCAGTGCGTTGGGTTTTTCTTTCAAAGTATTAATCACGGGTTGAACGTCTTTTAAGGTTTTGTCCAAACTTTGCAGCGTATTTTGTACGTCGCCGTAGATAGGCGATTGAGGCGATACGCCTTGCAGGGTTTGACGCAACTCTTTCAGAGTTTGGTTCAACTCGTTCGGAATGTTTTGCGTTTGTGGTTTGCCGACCAGTTTGTCAATGGAGCTTAGGGCGGCATTGGCAGATTTGAGTGTGGACTTGAGTTCGGCAAGCGAACCGTTCAAGCCGGCAACGGTTTTATCCAATGGCAGATTGTTGAACTTGTCTAACAAGTCAGCCACTTTTGCCTGCAAATCGTCCAAGCCGCCGCCTTGGGTTGCGATAACGGTATCGCCTGCATAAACGGTATGCGGTCGCAGCTTAGGCGAGGCGGAAGGCTGATCGTTCAACTCAATCATTTTGCTGCCGGTCAGCAGGTTGTTGCTGGAGATGGTGGCAGTCAGGCCTTTGTTTAGGGCCGTCTGAAATTGTTGTTTCCAATGTTCTTTGCTTTGTTCGTCGGCATTGATTTCCAAACGGGAAGGCTCGATGCGGATGCGTACGGGAATCCAACCGTTTTCAAACAAATGCAGGCTGTCGTTGCGGTCGAAATAAGGGACATCGGAAACCACGCCGACATTCAGGCCTTTGTATTCGACAGGCGAACCGGCAGTCAGGCCGCGTACGGATTGTTTGAAGAATGCAGTGTAATACAGTGAGCGGTCGTCAGGCAGATTGGCCACTTCGCTGCGGCTGTCATAAAGCGTGAAGCTGTCTTCGCTCTTGACGTTTTTGCTGTCGCTTGTTTTAGGCGAATCAAACGAAATCGCGCCGGACAGCAGGGCAGGAAGCGGAGCGGAATTGAGTTTGACACCGCTGCCCGTAGTTTCGATATTAATGCCGCTTTCCAGCCAAAAACGGCTGGCGGAATTAATCAGTTTGTCGTTGGGGCTTTGGATGAAAATGGTGTAATGCACGCTTTGGTCGGACGGGTCAAAATGCGCGCTTTCTACTTGACCGACCATAAAGTTTTCATACAAAACAGGGCTGCTGACGTTGAGGATGCGGTCGTTTTTACCGATCAAATTCAGGCGCAGGCCGCTTTGACCGATGGCGGCAATCGGCGGAATGTCTTGGACGACAAATACATCTTTGGTTTCTTGGCTTTTGCCCGGTGTAAATGCAATATATGAGCCGGAAAGCAAGGTTCCCAAGCCGGTAACGCCGCTTTGGTCGATACGCGGTTTGACCACCCAAAATTGGGTATCGCTGCGGATAAGGTCTTTGGCGTCGGCGCTGAGCTGAGCAGTGACTTCCACGCCTTTTTGGTCGTCGCGTAATTTGATGCGGGTAACGCGTCCGACATCGACGTTCAACACCTTAATAACGGTGTTGTTGACTTCGATGCCTTCGGCGCTGTCCATCAACAGCGTAACGACAGGGCCGCGGTTGCGGATGTCTTTAATCAAAAGCCAGCCGCCGGCAATCAGCGCAATCAGCGGAATCAGCCACACGATAGAAGTGAAGACATTGGTTTTCTTGACACGCGCCGGGGCGTGATAATTGGGTGAAGAATCGTGTTTTTTCATTGTTTTAAGGTCTGCTCAGAATCAAGGCCGTCTGAAAGCTGCTGTTGCTTGTCCCAAATCAGACGGGGATCGAAATAATAGGCCGAAAGCATGGTCAAAATAACGACCAGGCAGAAGTAAATCGCCGCACCACCCGGCACGACGCGCGCCATATTGGTGTGGAACGAACTCATCAAAATAATAATCACAAAAATATCAATCATCGACCAGCGGCCGATGGATTCGGTAATCCGATACAAAACCGACATTTTGTCCGCGCTCATCACGGGTTTGAAGTATGCGGAATAAATCAAAACCGCCATCGCAATAATCTTCAATACCGGCACCATAATACTGGCGCTGAAAATAATTACCGCAATCAACCTGTCGCCGTCGTTCCACATATAAACAATGCCGTTAAAAATCGTGTTGATCTCCAAAGCCGTCGGATTGGACGAAATCATAATCGGCAGGATGTTGGCAGGGAAATACAGGATAAACGCCGCCATTAAAAATGCCAGCGAAATGCTCAGGCTTTTCGGGCGGCGGCGGTATAAGTCTGCGCCGCATACGCCGCAAGGCTGCTCGTCTTTATTGCGGAAATACAGGCAGCGGCTGCAACAGATTTTGTTTTCAGTGGCCGTCTGAACCGCATGGCCGCCGGTTAAACGGTGAATCTTATAATAAACCCAATGCTGCGGAATCGATACCGAAGTCCGAATTAGCATGACCGACAACGGAAACATCAGATAAAACGCTGAGCCGAATTCCACTGTAGCAACGGACGAGAGCTTGATATATGCCACCAAAGTGGAAATGAAAAACACATCCACCATAATCCAATGACGCAGCCGAACCAATACACGCGTCGCAAAGCGCAGCGCAGGGTAGGCCTTTTCGCGTATCAAAGCCGTATAAACATACAGGCAGAGCAGTAAAAACAGTAAAGGCGCACCAAAGGTGAGGATAAACATCACTTCCGCCAGAAAACCGTAATCCAGCGAAATTAAAAGGCGCATCATTTGCGGCAACGACAAAATCGATGTCACGCCGAACAAATCGACGCGGATATACACCATATTGTACGCGAACGCCATCAGAATCAAGGTTGTCAGCGCATAGGCAATTGGCGCGATATACGGATTGTTTTCCACCTCCACAATTTCATGGTTGCACACCGGACAATGCGCTTCCTGTCCCTGACGCAGGCGCGGAATATCCATACGGCAGCCGCAATCCGGGCATTCCACCGTATGTGCAGGCAGCGTCGCATCAGGAAGATAAGACTTGTAGCGCCACCAGCGATGGTAGGCAGGAATCCGTTTCATGGTTCGGCAGGGGATAAAGAAGGTGCAAAGAGTGTTGCATTATAAAGGAAAACAGAAGGATAGCCCAAATTTAGGTCGATATTTGATTGAATGGCGGCTGCTTAATAAGGTTTGGGCCGTCTGAAAAGTTTGAAAAGGGTTTAGAAGGTTATTGCTATGGGCTGTTAAATTTTATTAATAGGTCTTAGTTTGGTTTATTGTTATTATATTAAAAATAAGATATATTCTCAATATTTAAAAACACGATAATCCTTGTAGATTTGTGGAAGGTACACGGTCAACGAACCTGAAGTAGGCTAAAAATTATCTTCTTTGTTTTTAAAACAATTCTTTTCAAATTAGACGGATTTTTAAACATAAAGGCCGTCTGAAACCATTAGTCTTTTAATTCAAAGGAAACATCATGAGTGAAACACAAGAGCTGACTTTCGCCAAACGCTTGAAAGAGCAAACCACGACAACGCACGACAGCGTTGATAACTTGGTTATGTCCGTTCAACCTTTTTCCAGCAAAGAAAACTACATCAAATTCTTGAAACTTCAATCTGTTTTCCACAAGGCTGTCGATCACATCTATAAAGATGCCGAATTGAACAAAGCCATTCCAGAGCTTGAATACATGGCGCGTTATGATGCCGTGACTCAAGACTTGAAAGACTTGGGCGAAGAGCCTTACAAATTTGACAAAGAATTGCCACACGAAACCGGTAATAAAGCCATCGGCTGGCTGTATTGCGCCGAAGGTTCTAATTTGGGCGCGGCATTCTTGTTCAAACACGCTCAAAAACTCGAATACACCGGCGAATTCGGCGCACGCCACCTGGCTCCTCATCCGAACGGCCGCGGCAAACACTGGCGCGCTTTTGTCGAGCATCTGAATGCTTTGAACTTGACTCCGGAAGCCGAGGCGGAAGCCATTCAAGGCGCGCGCGAAGCTTTTGAATTCTATAAAGTGATTCTGCGTGAAACCTTCGGTTTGCCGGAAGGTGCGGAAGCGCCTGAAGGTATGACGCCGCACAGACTCTAAAAAATAATTAAATCAAACAGACAAGGTCTCAGCGTAGATGTTTGCAGGGACCTTTAATTACACAACAAAGTTTTGTTTGAACGGGTTGCTGTCTTATTAATCATTAATGATTATCAGAAATTTTTTATGCATTAACTGATGGATGAACAATCCATTACATCTTGAGTTGATAATATGAAACCATTACAAATGCTCCCTATTGCCGCGCTGGTCGGCAGTATTTTCGGCAATCCAGTCTTGGCAGCAGATGAAGCTGCAACTGAAACCACACCCGTTAAAGCAGAGATAAAAGAAGTCCGCGTTAAAGGTCAGCGCAATGCGCCTGCAGCCGTGGAACGTGTCAACCTTGGCCGTATCCAACAAGAAATGGTACGTGACAACAAAGACTTGGTACGTTATTCCACCGACGTTGGCTTGAGCGACAGTGGCCGCCATCAAAAAGGCTTTGCCGTACGCGGCGTGGAAGGCAACCGTGTCGGCGTCAGCATTGACGGCGTAAACCTGCCTGATTCCGAAGAAAACTCGCTGTATGCCCGTTATGGCAACTTCAACAGCTCGCGTCTGTCTATCGACCCCGAACTCGTGCGCAACATCGAAATCGTGAAGGGCGCAGACTCTTTCAATACCGGTAGCGGTGCATTGGGTGGCGGCGTAAATTACCAAACCCTGCAAGGTCATGATTTGCTGTTGCCTGAGCGTCAGTTCGGCGTGATGATGAAAAACGGTTACAGCAGCCGCAACCGCGAATGGACAAATACACTTGGGTTCGGTTTGAACAACGACCGCGTGGATGCCGCTTTGCTGTATTCGCAACGTCGCGGTCATGAGACTGAAAGCGCGGGCGAGCGTGGTTATCCGGTAGAGGGCGCCGGCAGCGGAGCGAATATCCGTGGTTCTGCGCGTGGTATTCCTGATCCGTCCAAACACAAATACCATAGCTTCTTGGGTAAGATTGCTTATCAAATCAACGACAACCATCGTATCGGCGCATCTCTCAACGGTCAGCAGGGCCACAATTACACGATCGAAGAGTCTTATAACCTGACCGCTTCTTCTTGGCGCGAAGCCGATGACGTAAACAGACGGCGCAATGCTAACCTGTTTTACGAGTGGACGCCCGATTCGAATTGGTTGTCGTTGTTGAAAGCGGACTTCGATTATCAGAAAACCAAAGTAGCGGCGGTTAACAACAAAGGCTCGTTCCCGATGGATTATTCTACCTGGACGCGCAACTACAATCAGAAGGATTTGGACGAAATCTACAACCGCAGCATGGATACAACCTTCAAACGCATTACATTGCGTATGGACAGTCAACCATTGCAAATAGGCGGCCAACATCGCTTGTCGTTTAAAACTTTCGCCAGCCAGCGTGAGTTTGAAAACTTAAACCGCGACGACTACTACTTCAGCGGCCGTATTTTACGCACGTCCAGCACGATTCAGCATCCAGTGAAAACCAACAACTACGGTTTCTCGCTGTCTGACCAAATCCAATGGAACGATGTGTTCAGCAGCCGCGCAGGTATCCGTTACGACTACACCAAAATGACGCCGCAGCAACTGAATGCCGAGTGTCATGCTTGTGACAAAACACCACCTGCAGCCAACACTTATAAAGGCTGGAGCGGTTTTGTCGGCTTGGCTGCACAGCTGAGTCAGACATGGCGTTTGGGTTACGATGTAACTTCCGGTTTCCGCGTGCCGAATGCGTCTGAAGTGTATTTCACTTACAACCACGGCTCAGGTACCTGGTTGCCTAATCCGAACCTGAAAGCCGAGCGCAGCACCACCCATACCCTTTCTCTGCAAGGCCGCAGCGAAAAAGGTACTTTGGATGCCAACCTGTATCAAAGCAATTACCGCAACTTCTTGTCTGAAGAGCAGAAGCTGACCACCAGTGGCGATGTCGGCTGTACTCAGATGAATTACTACTATGGTATTTGTAGCAATCCTTATTCCGAAAAACTGGAATGGCAGATGCAAAACATCGACAAGGCCCGAATCCGTGGTCTTGAGCTGACAGGCCGTCTGAATTTAGGTCAAGTGGTTTCTTTTGTACCTGAAGGCTGGAAATTGTTTGGTTCTGTCGGTTACGCGAAGAGCAAACTGTCAGGCAACAACAGCCTGCTGTCCACTCAGCCTCTGAAAGTGATTGCCGGTGTCGATTACGAAAGCCCGAGCGAAAAATGGGGTGTGTTCTCCCGCCTGACTTATTTGGGTGCGAAAAAAGCCAAAGACGCTCAATATACCGTGTTTGAAAACACTGGTTGGGGTACGCCTTTGCAAGAAAAAGTAGTAGATTACCCATGGCTGAACAAATCGGCTTATGTGTTTGATATGTACGGCTTCTACAAACCGGCTAAAAACCTGACTTTGCGTGCCGGCGTGTACAATGTGTTCAACCGCAAATACACCACTTGGGATTCCCTGCGCGGTCTGTACAGCTACAGCACCACCAACGGCGTTGACCGCGATGGCAAAGGCTTAGACCGCTACCGCGCCCCAGGCCGCAATTACGCTGTATCGCTGGAATGGAAATTCTAAGCAGTTAACGGATAGCTAAAGGCCGTCTGAAAGTTTTGATGACTTTCAGACGGCCTTTTTTATTTAAAACGAAATCTTTAAACGGATAACAACGGCTGCTGCCGAACAATCGCGCGGATGATGGCGCGGTTGGGGTGTAGCGCGGTTCTCAGCCTTTGCGATAGTGGATGCGGCAAACCGAGTATTTCGGCCGCAATGGCGGCGGCGCAGATGGGGGCTGTCGCCAGTCCGCGCGTGCCGTGTGCCGTATTGATGTAGGCATTGGGCAGGTAAGGGCAGGGGATATTGTCGAGGCGGTAGTTTTTGTCCAATGCCAGCTTGGCGTAAGCGGACTGCATGGCGACGATGTGGCCGAGTGCGCCGACAACGGGCAAGTGGTCGAGGCTGTCGCAACGCAGGGCGGCATGGCCTTGTGTGTCTTGAAGGCTGTCTGAAAACGAATCTTGCTCAAATAGGGATTGTGCCAATGGGGGATTGAGCTGTTGCAGAGCGGCGCGGTTTTCGGTTTCTTCGTTTGGATACCAAGTTTCATCGTTGCTGTTGAGGACAAATGTCGCGCCGTAGCAGTGGCGGTCTTGCCAGCTTGGGCTGATGTAGCTTTCGCCGGAAATGGCGCAACGCAGTTTTTGTGAAAACGGGCTGGCGGACACAACACCGGTTTGGCCGCGGATTTGACGGAAAGGCAGGGCGGAGACGTTGGTGTCGGCGGCAGTCGGGCTGTGCGCGCCCATGCAGTAAACGATATGGCTGGCGTTGAAATGTGCGTTTGGCGTGTGTGCTATCCATTGTGCGCCGTCATGCGATACGGCGGTCAGCGGCGAGTGTTCGTGTAACTCGATCAGCGGATGGTTCAATAAGGCATGCACGACGGCGGGCGGATTCAGCCATACGCCTTGCGGCCAGTAAAGGCCGTCTGAAAATACGTCCATGCCTGCAATGTGTGCGGCTTCTTCGGTGGATACGCTGCGGTAAAGGTGTTTATGCTGGTGTTGCAAACCCAAGGCCTGATTGCGTTTGCGTTCGCTGTCGTCAAAGTTTAAATGCAATACGCCGTCGCCGCCCCATGCGTCGGAATCGGGCAGTAAGTCTTCCAGCAATCGGCGCGTGTGGCCGTAGCCTGTCAGCAGCAGCTCGGTTTGTTCGGTATCGTGTGGCGAGATTTTGGCGTAGAGCAAGCCTTGGCGGTTGCCGCTGCCTGCCTGCGCCGCTTTTCCGGCCTCCAAAACCGTAACGCGTACGCCGTGTTCCGCCAGTTTGCGTGCGGTCGCTGCGCCGGCAATGCCTGCGCCGATAATCAGGACGTGTTCGGGCGCGGCTTGATGTTCAGGCCGTCTGAACCAAGGTTTTAGGGGAGTTGGGGTGGATTGGGGTATGGCTTCGGTTTGCCATTCGATATGATGGAAATGTTCGTGTAAGCGGTCGGCGCGGTGTGGCGGAACCAGCCAGAGATGTACATCAGGCAATAGGTTTTCTAAAACATTGACGCTGTTGAACTGAAGGCATTTCATGGCTTGAACGAGGCGGTTATTCAGACGGCCTTCAAGCTCGGAGGGATGATTCGATAATGGAAAATCGGGAATATGGTTTTCAGGCAGGCAGACAATCAAATAAAGCGGCGCGGTATGTTGTTCGATGGCGCGGCAAAGGTCGGCAAGGGTGGGTGTGGTGTTCCAAGCAAGGCAGGTCATGATGAAAGGCCGTCTGAAAAAAGAGGCTTTATTGTAACGCGGTTTGCGCGGATAGAATATCCGAACGGGTTTTGATAGAATCGCATGATATTTTGATTTCCAATTGATTTTCATACAGGAATTTTATGCGCCGTCTTTTATTGTGCCTTCTCGCCTCCGGCTTGCCCATCGCTTGTTCGTCCGCGCCGCCGGATAACGGCAACAAAGCCGTTCAGTCCGAACGCTGGGCAACGCCTGTCAAACACGATGCCAACCTTTATCGCATCGACGACAAGCTTTACCGCAGCGAGCAGCCTGTTGCCGAAGATGGCGAAGCCATCGTCAAGCTGGGCATTCAAAGCGTGATCAACCTGCGCTTTTTCGACCGCAACGATGACGACCATTTGAAAGCGTATGGTTTGACCTTGCTAAACCGTCCGTTACTGTCATGGAGCATTAAGCCGAAAGAGATTGCGGAAATCCTATACCTGATTGAAAAACAACAGCAAAACGGCGCAGTGCTTATCCATTGTTATCACGGCGCGGACCGTACCGGTTTGATTGCCGGAATGTACCGCATCATTTATCAAGGCTGGCCGGTGGAAGAGACAAAAGCCGAAATGCAACACGGTCCTTACGGTTATCACAGCATTTGGAAAAACATTGCCAAGCTGTTTACCGAAGAGAAAGTCAAGCAGGTTAAAACGCATTTGGAAGCCTTGCGCAAACGCGGTTGACGCCAAGATTCAAAACATAGAAGTTCAAGCCTGTTTTCATCCCGACCAACTTGGCCTTCACTCCCTATAAAGCCAATTTCTCCCCCACTACCGTCCTGGGCAAAGGCCTGACAAGCTAGAGAATATTCCTCATCGTTGTTAGAAAACTGCACCTCTCTAATGTGATCATAAAAGTAAATATCACACTCATCTAAAAGTAATCTTTTTAAATGCTGATTATTTCTGATTATTTGTAGCCTATCCATCTTTATCCCTCTCCAATATTTGGAATTGTCAGTGAATGATGACTTTGATATGATAGTTTTTCGTTTCATTTTTTAGATTTCTGACAAGCTTATCATTCTCTTTTGATTGGCCAAAGAAAAAGGCCAGAGCTTTTCCGTTCTTTTGTTGGATACTCAAAAAATATCTAGCTCCATTCAATTTAACACTTGGAATAAAATGGACCTCAATCTTTTTAATATTATTCAGTGGTATAATTCGCTTTCTAAAAACATAAGCATTATGGATATAAAATCTTCCCTTAGCAATATGAAATGGGGCAAAAAAGTTTCCACCACTTTGACGCACAATGATATAACGGCGCCATAGAATCAGTAAAAGAAGGAAGGACACAAAGTAAATAGCAAAAGTCAAAACCGAGCTTTTCATCATCGATTTTATCCCAATCAAAAAATAATCTATCATAATCAAACCGCCTTTTTACCTTATTTATACCACTTTTATTGAGCAACTAGTTTTATGGACATAGTATCTCAAAACATATGCCTTTGCCTGTTCGTAAAACCCCTTCAATACGAGAATTTCTTCCATTTTCTTTATCTTCTCCCAGCAAAGAATTATTTTTCTCTATAAAATCAGATTACCACTTCATCATTTCCATGAATTTTTAAACCATTAAAAGGCCGTCTGAAAGATTTGTTTTTTCAGACGGCCTTTTTAATGACAGACGGTTTAAATCACAAAATCCGTAGATGATAATTGAATGCTTTGATCCATATCGGCAGACGGGGTTTTGGAAGAGCGGCCGACCGGTTTGGCCGGTACGCCGACGACGGTAATCGAAGACGGTACGTCGGCAACCACCACGCTGCCTGCGCCGATTTTGGCATTTTTGCCGATGCGGATGTTGCCCAAAATCGAAGCGTTCGCACCAATCATCACGCCGTCGCCGATTTTCGGATGGCGGTCGCCGCTTTCTTTGCCCGAGCCGCCCAGCGTTACGCCGTGGAGGATGGAAATATTGTTGCCCAAGACAGCGGTTTCGCCGGCAACAAAACCGGTGGCATGGTCGAGCATCAAACCATGACCGAAACGGGCGGCCGGGTGGATATCGACGCCGAACACTTCCGACATGCGGTTTTGCAGGAAATACGCCAGCGTTTTACGGCCGTTTTGATAGAGCCAGTGGTTGATGCGGTGTGCCTGTACGGCGTGGAAGCCTTTGAAATACAACAGCGGCAGTGAATATTCATCACAAGCCGGGTCGCGCTCGTAAATAGCTTTCAAGTCGGCCTCGACACATTTGCTGATACGGGTGTCCACGCTCAAAGCCTGCTGATAAATTTCAAACAGCGCGCGCACGTCCATAATCGGGCTGCCGAGTTTGCTGGAAAGATGGTAGGCAAGTACCGAATCGAGCGAATCGTGGCGCAACACGGTTTGATGCAGGAAGCTTGCCAGCATCGGTTCGGCCGCGGCGGCCGCTTCGGTTTCTTCGCGGATGGTGTGCCACAGATTAAAATCGGTTGAATTCAAATGGTCTTTTTTCATATTCGAGGCCGTCTGAAGAATAAAATCAGATGGCTATCTTACCGTTTTCCAACGTCTTTTAACAAGGTATTTGATAATCGACGTTCAAATGCTTGAAGTTTTTTCAGACGGCCTTATATATTGAAACATCGAATATCAACACGCTAAAAGGATGTCAGAAATGACGGAGCATAACGAACAACATCAACACGAAGCAGAAGAAGCGGCAGCCGTAGAAACTGCCAAAACCGTTGAAACCGAACAAGCAGAACCGACTTACGAAGAGCTTCAGGCGCGTGTCGCCGAGTTGGAAGGTCAGCTCAAAGACAGCGAGCTGCGCGGTTTGGCAAATGAGCAAAACCTGCGTCGCCGCCATCAGCAGGAAATCGCCGACACCCATAAATTCGCCGGACAAAAATTTGCAGCAGAAATGTTGCCGGTTAAAGATTATCTCGAAATGGCGCTGCTCGACCAAAGCGGTAATTTCGATGCGCTGAAAATGGGCGTGCAAATGACTTTGAACGAGCTGCAAAAAGCATTTGATGCCACACACATTAAAGAAATCAACCCACAGCCGGGAGACAAACTCGATCCGCACCAACATCAAGCGATGCAGGCAGTCGTCAGCGAGCAAGAGCCGAATACCATCGTCAGCGTAATGAAAAAAGGCTACACATTATCCGACCGCGTGCTGCGTCCTGCGATGGTTGTCGTGGCGAAAAAAGAAGGTTGAAGGCACCGCTTGATAAAGTTTATCAAGCATAAAATCTTCAGACGGCCTTATCCGGTTTCAAAGCCTGATGTTCCGCTATTGGAAAATCATTCCGATAAACCGGAATCGGAAAATTAAAACCGGCCGTCTGAAAAAAGAATAAACAGCTTGTGGATAAATAAATCAAGTACTTGAATTTAATTTTAAAAAAAATTCAAATTAAGCCTTGAAAAAAAATGAAGCAACCTTATTTACAAGCCATCGGAACGAAATGTTCCACAGGAATATTAATTTAGAAAAGTTTATTTATTAGGAGCAACATAATATGGCAAAAGTAATCGGTATTGACTTAGGTACAACCAACTCTTGTTTGGCCATTTCTGAAAATGGTCAAACCAAAGTGATCGAAAATGCAGAAGGTGCACGCACCACTCCTTCCGTTATCGCTTATTTGGACGGTGGCGAAATCCTCGTCGGCGCGCCTGCAAAACGCCAAGCGGTAACCAACGCTAAAAACACTATTTACGCCGCCAAACGTTTGATCGGCCACAAATTTGAAGACAAAGAAGTTCAACGCGACATCGAATCTATGCCTTTCGAAATTATCAAAGCCAGCAACGGCGACGCATGGGTGAAAGCGCAAGGTAAAGAGCTGTCTCCTCCTCAAATTTCCGCAGAAGTTTTGCGTAAAATGAAAGAAGCCGCTGAAGCTTACTTGGGCGAGAAAGTCACTGAAGCTGTGATTACTGTGCCTGCATACTTCAACGACAGCCAACGTCAAGCGACTAAAGACGCAGGCCGTATCGCAGGTTTGGAAGTAAAACGTATCATCAACGAACCAACCGCAGCCGCTTTGGCATTCGGTATGGACAAAGGCGACAACAAAGACCGCAAAGTAGCCGTATATGACTTGGGTGGCGGTACTTTCGATATCTCCATCATCGAAATCGCTAACCTCGACGGCGACAAACAATTCGAAGTATTGGCTACCAACGGCGATACCTTCTTGGGCGGTGAAGACTTCGACCAACGCTTGATCGACTACATCATTGACGAGTTCAAAAAAGAACAAGGCATTGATTTGAAACAAGACGTAATGGCTCTGCAACGTCTGAAAGAAGCTGCTGAAAAAGCCAAAATCGAATTGTCCAGCGGCCAGCAAACCGAAATCAACCTGCCGTACATCACTATGGACGCAACCGGCCCTAAACACTTGGCCATGAAAATTACCCGTGCCAAATTTGAAAGCCTGGTTGAAGATTTGATCCAACGTTCTATCGAGCCTTGCAAAATCGCATTGAAAGATGCCGGCTTGAGCACCAGCGACATCGACGACGTGATTTTGGTCGGTGGTCAAAGCCGTATGCCGAAAGTACAAGAAGCCGTTAAAGCCTTCTTCGGTAAAGAGCCTCGTAAAGACGTGAACCCTGACGAAGCTGTTGCCGTAGGCGCAGCGATTCAAGGCGAAGTATTGAGCGGCGGCCGTAGCGACGTATTGCTGCTGGACGTAACTCCTCTGTCTTTGGGTATCGAAACCATGGGCGGCGTGATGACCAAGCTGATTCAAAAGAACACTACTATTCCGACTAAAGCGTCTCAAGTGTTCTCTACTGCCGAAGACAACCAAAGCGCAGTAACCATCCATGTACTGCAAGGCGAACGCGAACGCGCTTCTGCCAACAAGTCTTTGGGTCAGTTCAACTTGACCGACATCGCACCTGCACCACGCGGTATGCCTCAAATTGAAGTTACTTTCGACATTGACGCCAACGGTATCTTGCACGTTTCTGCCAAAGACAAAGGCACCGGCAAAGCCGCCAACATCACCATCCAAGGTTCTTCAGGTTTGAGCGAAGAAGAAATCGAACGCATGGTGAAAGATGCCGAAGCCAACGCTGAAGAAGATAAAAAACTGACTGAATTGGTCGCTTCACGCAACCAAGCCGAAGCTCTGATTCACTCCGTGAAAAAATCTTTGGCCGACTACGGCGACAAACTCGATGCGGCAGAGAAAGAAAAAATCGAAGCTGCGTTGAAAGAGGCTGAAGAAGCCGTTAAAGGCGACGACAAAGCCGCTATCGATGCTAAAGCCGAAGCTTTAGGTACAGCCAGCCAAAAACTGGGCGAAATGGTTTACGCTCAAGCGCAAGCCGAAGCACAAGCAGGCGAGGGCGCACAAGCCGAATCTTCTGCTAAGAAAGACGACGACGTTGTAGATGCCGACTTTGAAGAAGTAAAAGACGACAAAAAATAATTGATGCCGTCTGAAAAAAAGCGCGAATCGAAAGGTTCGCGCTTTTTCAAGTTTTTCTAATAATTCTTTCATGCTAAATACCTTTCAGTTATACAAAGCTAGCTTCTGCTGGAATAGTTTATTTATTTTTAAAATAGTTAAGCGTTCACTCCAATAGAAATAGATAACACATCTTCCTCATTGTCGAGTAGAGATATATCGATAACTTTATCTATTTTATTACTAAATAATTTTAAACAATAAAAATTAGGTTTGTTTATTAATTCTAGCCAATTGCTAATATTTTTTATTTTGATAATAAACAAGGGGAATAATTCTATTGGTATTTCAGCCGAATCATTTATGCCTCCATAAAAGTATACATAAGCAATATCATTTTCCTCTGGTGTAAAAAAATTTAATATTTCATTTTTTATCGATAAACTAAAATTTTCTTTTGATAATTCTATATTTCTATAGGGTATAAAAGTACGAATTATTATTTTACATGAGAGTGGATATGGAATGATTTTTTCAGAATCTGAAATTAAATTATTTAAAAAATGAATTTCTTTCATTTTTTTCATTATATTATTCTGTTTTAAAGTAAAGATCTTATCTTCTAAAGTTGTCATGATACTATTTCCTATGTTGTAAGGTTACATTATCTTTGTATTGCTCCCAAGAAAATGTACGATTCCCATTATTTCTTTTTTGAATAAGATTTCTATCCATTTTGGCAGTAGCTACATGCCAGTGTGGACAAGGGTGTTTTGCAATTTGTTGTTTGGGGAATGTGTAAAGACGCTTTGTCAAAATTAACGGTAAACTTTCAAAACCTTGCTACATCATCGCGTTGTCATACTTCTATTACTGAATTTTGAACAGATTTCGCCGAATGCTGACAGCAGCTGACAGTCAAAGCCATTAATATTTGTCCATCGCTTGAGTGCGAATAAATGCTTATTTTTACCTCAAATCAACCTCTTGAAAGAAGATAAATATGAAAAAAATGATTCAAATGACCTCTTTGATGGTTGCCGCTGCAGGTTTGGTCTTGACTCCAGTCGCTTCTGCGTATGGCAGGCACGACATGCATCCGAAACAAGAGCGTATGCACGAAAAAGCCAAACCGCACAAAATGAAAAAACCTGCACCTAAAGCCAAACACCACGCAGCCAAGCCCAAACATCATCAAGAGCATCGCCACGAACCTCATTAAGATGAATCCTCAACAATATATAAGGCCGTCTGAAACCCAAACATCAGTTTTCAGACGGCCTTCGGTTTATCTGTCAAATAGCGCTTTGCCGTTTTTCTTGTGCCAAACGGGTCGGCTCCAGCCAGGCAATGTTTCTTTCTGCCAGCGCATCGCGCCAATAATCCAGTTTGGTATCCAAATCTTCAGAGAAACTGTCTTGATTCAAAAGCTGAATGATAACACCACCATCCGTGGCTTCGGCCAAGCGGCTGATTTGACGCAAAATGCCGCGGTCGGGAACCGTTTGCGTGCGTACGCCGATGAGAAGTTGCACCGGAGTTTGTTTCAATTCGGCTTCCAATTGTTCCAAATCTTTTCTGCCGGCGACTACGCCTTTGTCTATCCACTCTTGCGCCAAAACGCCGGAAAACCAAAGCGGCTCAGGCCATTCCGTTTCCAGTGTAACGGCCCATTTGGGCGCATTATTCAGCGTAATTTTAGATGAAACGGGAACGATGTTTTCCTGAAAATCATCGGCATCAACAATCTTCGTTTGCCATGTGCGGAGAATATTTTGATAGTAGGGCTGATTCAAATCCAAACGTTCGCGAAGGGTTTTTAAAGTAATCTTGCAAGCCAGCCAAGCAAGCAAGCGCGGCAGAATGCCATAGCAGATAATGCTGCCGATGAGTAAACCCGCCCAAGCGCGTGCATCTTCGATATGATTGTTCAGACGGCCTGCAATCACAGCCTGACTGTCAGGAACAGGAAAGCCCAAACGTTCCGGCAGCCATGACAAAGCCTCAACCGTTTTCACCAATGCCGTATTGCTTAAAAGCGTACTTTCCCAGTTGAACGTATATTGACGCACCAAAAGCAGCAGCAAAACAGAAACCAACATTCCCGACAGCGTGCAAAGCCACAGGCCGTGTGAAGTTGCACCAATCAGCCAACGCGTTTGCGGTTTGCGCCATTCATCCACATAAAGCCGCAAAATTGCCTGATTGACCGGGTCTTTACCTCGGAACCAAGTTGTCGGACTGCTGATAAAGTGCACATTTTTCAAACGCAGGAATAAAGTCGCCAGCCACACCAGCAGCATGACTGTATTCATGCCCAAAATCCCGGCCAATACCAGAAAAAAGTTCAGCCCCTGATTGTCCATCAAAAGATAAGTGCTGGAAAAACCGACCGTAAACAACAACGTCGCCGCAACAATCCAAAGCCAAAACGAGCCTGTCTCCACTTGTTGCAACACATATTTCAAATGCTGGTCGCGGTCGATAATTTGGGCGCGGCGTATCAGTTTTTCCTCATTGCTGCCATCAATATGTCGCAACGCTTCCGTCGCCTGCACAGGATCTCCCGGAAAAATATAGGCACGTTCTTCAAGGATACGGACCAATTCGACAAGTTTTTGCGATGGATTCAACATAAATGATAGGCCGTCTGAAAGATAAAATGGAAACGTCTGTTATACCCCCAAATAAACCCCTTTTTTGCAAAGGTCAAAAAATTAAAAGCAGTTTTGATTTTGAATAGGGCATATAGTGGAATAGATGTAAAAAAAGCAGCCCGAAAGCTGCTCATTTTGAGTGTGGTGCGGACGGAGAGACTCGAACTCTCACACCTTGCGGCGCCAGAACCTAAATCTGGTGCGTCTACCAATTTCGCCACGTCCGCACTAATTTGAATCGTGGATTATACACAAGATTAATGGGGGCGCAAAGTCTTGTTTGCTTGAATTTTTCGGTTTATCCCTTATATAATGATTTATTCCGGCCGTCTGAAAGCAGGGTTTGTTTTCAGACGGCCTCAACTTTACTATTGGTGAGGAAGGGCAGATGCCTGCTTTATTAATTAAAGATTTTTTGCAGACGCAAGGTTTGAAGCTGCCTGCGGATGAGATACATGTTGCTTATTTGACTGCCCAGGCTGTGATTAAAATGGGCAATGCTTCGGTTGAGCGTTCGATTTTGTGGCCGTCTGAAAATGGTTGGCAGTTGGCGGATTATGTCGATGCCGAACATGAATTGTTGCTGAAACAGATTTTTATGGCTTTGGATTCGGTTGCCGAGCGCACCGAGCATTTGAAAAGCGCAACCGTTTATACTGCGTTTCCGAAAGATGGTGCGTTGTCGCTGGTTCGACTGAGCCGTTGGGGCGTGCCGTTGGAAAATGTGATTCCAATCGACGAGCAGGCCGGACAGGCTTTTTTGGCTGTGCGTACGGCGCAAAGCGGTTGGATGAATGTTTGTCAGAATGTGGCGTATTGGCAGGAAATTGGTGAATTGTCGGCCGAACGCAATCATCCCGGTTTGAGCCAGATTTCTGTTCCTGTCTGTATGCCCAGCGGTGCAGTTTTAGGCGTGGTATATGCTGAATTTGATGTCAAGGACGGTGCGCCTGACGAAGTGTTGGTGGCCTGGATTGCCCTTGCATTAGCCTTGGCAGAACCTTTGAAAAACCTCTTGGGCGTAGCTGAAAACGAGGAAGCGGAAAATGAGTAACGCGTTGAAGTTTGTCGCGTCATGCCGTTTGCCTACGGAATGGGGCGAATTTACCATGCACGGCTTCGAAGAAGAGGGCGGGCAGGAACATGTCGCATTGACGATGGGCGATGTTTCAGACGGCCTGCCGGTGTTGTCGCGTATTCATTCCGAGTGCTTGACCGGCGATGCTTTATTTTCAGTGAAATGTGATTGCGGCCCTCAGCTTCAAGCGGCGATGCAGGCCGTTCAGAAAGAAGGGCGTGGCGTTATCGTATATTTGCGCCAAGAAGGCAGGGGCATTGGTTTGATAAACAAAATCCGTGCTTATCGTCTGCAAGATCAGGGCTTGGATACGGTTGAGGCCAATGTAGCGCTCGGTCTTCCTGTTGATGCACGCGACTTTACTTTGGCCAAGCAGATTTATGATTATCTGCATATTCGTGAGGTCAGATTGTTGACCAATAATCCTGAAAAAATCCAAACGTTGAAAGATTCCGGTATTAATGTGGTCGAACGGATTGCATTACATGTCGGCGAAAATGTGGAAAATGAACGTTATCTGCATACTAAAGCGGATAAATTGGGGCATTTGATTTTCGATTGATAGAACGGTATAACAGTAATTTTTGCGGGCAAATAAAATATTCTATATTCTTTCAATGGGATATATTTTTATTTAAATAAAAACCTTGCGCCTAGCCTGATTTTTTGATTTAATGTCGGCTTATCGGGTGATTAGCTCAGTTGGTAGAGCGTCTGCCTTACAAGCAGAATGTCGGCGGTTCGACTCCGTCATCACCCACCAAGTTTCCTTTCATTGTCTTTGACAGTGGATGCGCGGTGGTAGCTCAGTTGGTTAGAGTACCGGCCTGTCACGCCGGGGGTCGCGGGTTCGAGCCCCGTCCGCCGCGCCATTATTTAAAAAGCACTGATTATATCAGTGCTTTTTTATTTGTCTTAACAACTCAATCAAGCTACAAAAATAGGAATAGGTAAGTAACGGGGTATTGAAATACTGTTTAACCTTAGTTTCTTATGATTTAAAAAAGGCCGTCTGAAACTTTTAAAGTTTCAGACGGCCTTTAGTCTATTGAAACAATAGATTAAATATCCAATTCTGCCGTATCGCCTTCTTTTTCCATCCATGCGCGGCGGGCGGCGGCTTCGCCTTTGCCCATCAGTTTAACGAAGATGTCGCGTGTTTCGTCATCTGCACCTTCTGGGATTTGTACCTGCAACAGACGGCGGGTGTCAGGGTGCATGGTGGTGTCTTTGAGCTGATCGGGGTTCATCTCGCCCAAGCCTTTGAACCGGCTGATGGAATAAGCAGTTTCTTTAACGCCTTCTTTTTGTAGTCGCTCCAAAATGCTGTCGAGTTCGTTTTGGTCGAGGGCGTAGAATTTGCGGGCGGGTTTGCTTTTGCCTTGTGCGTTGACATCGACGCGGAACAGCGGCGGCTGGGCGACGTAGATGTGTCCGTCAGCGACCAGTTTCGGGAAGTGGCGGTAGAACAGGGTCAACAGCAAAACCTGAATATGCGAACCGTCCACGTCGGCATCGGATAGGATGGCGATTTTGCCGTAGCGCAGGCCGCTTAAATCGGGATTGTCGTTGATGCCGTGCGGATCGACACCGATGGCGACGGAAATATCATGGATTTCGGCGTTACCGAAGAGTTGGTCTGGGTGGACTTCAAAGCTGTTAAGCACTTTACCGCGCAAGGGCAGGATGGCCTGCGTGGCTTTGTCGCGGGCAAGTTTGGCTGAGCCGCCGGCGGAATCGCCTTCGACAAGGAAGAGTTCGTTTTCGCGGATGTCTTCGCTTTCGCAGTCGGTTAGCTTGCCGGGCAGGACGGCGACGCCGCTACCTTTTTTCTTTTCAATCTTTTTAACCGAACGCATCCGCGCTTGTGCCTGACGGATAGCGAGTTCGGCGATTTTTTTGCCGTAGTCCACGTTTTGGTTCAGCCACAATTCCAAAGGGTCGCCCGATACGGTGGCAACGAGTTTCAGCGCGTCGCGGTTGGTCAGCTTGTCTTTGGTTTGACCTTGGAACTGCGGGTCGAGGACTCGGGCGGAGAGGACGAAGGCGGTTTTGCCGAACACGTCGTCGCTTTGCACTTTCACGCCGCGCGGCAAGAGGTTGTGCAGATTGATGAAGTTGTTTACGGCGTTGAACACGGCTTGTTTCAAGCCTGCTTCATGCGTGCCGCCCAAAGGGGTGGGAATCAGGTTGACGTAGCTTTCGTTGGCACACGAGCCTTCTTCCAGCCAAGTCAGGGCAAACGCGGCACCTTCGCCAATGCTGAAATCGCCGTTGTGGCCGTCTGAAATGTAGTTTTCACAAGAGAAGATAGGTACGGCTTCCTGAGCGTCGGCAATCAGATCGGTCAAATAGCTTTTCAGGCCGTCTGGATAGTGCCAGGTTTGGGTGTGTGCTTCGTCTTCGCCTTTGACTGGGCGGGTCAGTGAAACGCGTACGCCCGGCAATAATACGGCTTTGGCGCGCAGCAGGCGTTCGAGTTCGGGAATGCTGTAATTCGGGCTTTCAAAATATTTGCCGTCCGGCCACACGCGCACTTCGGTACCGCTGTCTTTGACGGCGCATTTGCCCACTTCAGTCAATGGCTCAATGACGTCGCCACCGGAAAAGACGATGCGGTGGACTTTGCCTTCGCGTTTGACCGTTACTTCAAGGCGGGTGGAAAGGGCGTTGGTAACAGATACGCCGACGCCGTGCAGACCGCCTGAAAAGGCATAGGCGCTGCCGCCGTCTTTTTTGTTGAACTTGCCACCTGCGTGCAGACGGGTGAAGACGAGTTCGACTACGGGTACGCCTTCTTCAGGGTGCAGGCCGACGGGAATACCGCGACCGTTATCACGGACGGAAAGCGAACCGTCTTCATGAATTTGTACGTCAATTTCAGTAGCGAAACCGCCCAACGCCTCGTCCGCCGCGTTATCAATCACTTCCTGACAGATATGGGTCGGGCTGTCGGTACGGGTGTACATGCCGGGACGTTCTTTGACCGGCTCCAAGCCTTTGAGGACGGTAATGCTGGATTCGCTGTATTGATTGTTTTTAGCCATAGGAATAATGTAAAGGCCGTCTGAAAGGATGAAAAACAACGCTTTCAGACGGCCTGAAAGCGTTTGGGTTATAGGTTTTCTATTGGATTGCGCCGGATAAAGTCTTCATAGCTTTCTATGCCGCGCAAGAAACGGGAGAGTTCGGTCAATGCGTCCAAATACACGCCGCGCTTGAAGTCGATGACTTCGTCAACCGGCGCCCAGTATTGGTGCCAGCGCCAGCCGTCGAATTCAGGATGATGGCAGGCGCGGAGGTTGACGTCGCTGTCGCGGCCGACCAAACGCAAAAGATACCAAATCTGTTTTTGTCCGCGATACGAACCGCGCCATTCGCGGCGCACCCAATGACTAGGAACGTCATAACGCAACCAGTCGCGCGTACGGCCAACGATTTTGATGTGTTGCGGCAACAGGCCGACTTCTTCGTACAATTCGCGGTACATGGCGGTCTCAGGACTTTCGCCTGGCTTGATGCCGCCTTGCGGAAACTGCCATGAATGTTCGCGTACGCGTTTGCCCCAAAAGACTTCGTTACGTTCGTTAATCAGGATAATACCGACATTGGGGCGATAGCCTTCTCTGTCTAACACGGTGTCGCCCTTCATTAAATTCAATCGTGCAATTTTCCCACAAATTGGGCGGTTTTGACAAATCTTGAGGCCGTCTGAATAAGCCCACAGTTTTTTCCAGACGGCATGAAACCGTTTTTCAAAAAATGTTGTTTATGAATAAAACCATAGCTTCAGGCCGTCTGAAAAGGGAGAATTTTTTCTGCTTTAAGGTCTTGCATTCAAAAGCTTTTTGCCGTTTAATGCAAACCTTGCTGAATCAAGGGCAAAGGACACATGCCGGCCGCCCCCACAGTTTCCCTTTTGTAAGTGGCATCTGCCACCGCTGCAATATTTTTACCCCCCGAACAAAAGGTCTGAAACCATGAAAAAATCTTTGATGGCGGCGGCAATCGTGAGCCTCGTCTTGACTGCGTGCGGCGGCGGACAAGGAACCGCCGCAGAATCTTCCGCATCTCAAACCTCCTCTTCCCAAACCGATAAACTCAATATCTACAACTGGTCGGATTATGTCGATCCGGCCACGCTGTCTGCGTTTGAAAACAAAACACATATCAACGTCCGCTACGATTACTACGACAGCAACGAAGCGCTGGAAGCCAAGCTGCTGACCGGCAAGTCGGGTTATGACCTGGTTGCGCCGTCTATTGCTAATGTCGGCCGTCAGATTAAAGCAGGCGCGTATCAAAAAATCGACAAATCGCAAATTCCCGATTACGCCAATATCGATCCCGATTTGTTGAAAATGATGGAAACCGTCGATCCGGGCAACGAATATGCCGTCCCTTATTTCTGGGGCATCAATACGCTGGCGATTAACAAACAGCAGGTTCAAAAGGCTTTGGGTACGGACAAGCTGCCTGAAAATGAATGGGATTTGGTGTTTAACCCTGAATACACCCAAAAACTGAAATCCTGCGGCATCAGCTATTTCGACAGCGCCATCGAGCAGATTCCTTTGGCTTTGCATTATTTGGGTAAAGACCCGAACAGCGAAAATCCTGACGACATCAAAGCAGCTGTCGATATGATGAAAAAAGTGCGTCCCGACATCAAACGCTTTACCTCGTCCGGCTATATCGATGATATGGCTGCCGGTAATCTTTGTGTATCGGTAGGCTACGGCGGCGACCTCAATATTGCCAAAACCCGTGCCAAAGAAGCCGGAAACGGCGTCGAAGTCGAAGTATTGGCGCCGAAAAGCGGCGTCGGTATTTGGGTGGATTCGCTGATGATTCCGCGTGATGCGCAAAACGTGGCCAATGCACACAAATACATCAATCACACGCTCAATCCGGAAACAGCGGCCAAAAACGGCAACTATGTGACTTATGCTCCGGCCAGCCGTCCGGCGCGTGATTTGATGGATGAAAAGTACACCTCTGACGAATCGATTTTCCCGAATAAAGAATTGATGGAAAAAAGTTTCATTGTCTCTCCCAAGTCAACCGATGCGAGCAAACTCAGCGTTCGCCTGTGGCAGGCTTTGAAAGCAGGGCGATAATCAAAATTGAAATTTGAATACTCAGGCCGTCTGAAACAGTTTTTCAGACGGCCTGAGTGTTATAATTGTCAACACTTTTCAAATATCCTATGAGGAGAAACAGCGTTATGAACAATTCAGTCATCACCGTCATCGGCAAAGACCGTGTGGGCATTGTGTACGACGTTTCCAAAATTTTAGCGGAAAACCAAATCAATATTCTCAACATCAGCCAACAGCTGATGGACGATTTTTTTACCATGATTATTTTGGTAGACACTTCAAAATGCACCAAATCACGTCAAGAAGTTTTGGATTTGTTTGCGGAGGAGAGCAAAAAACTCGCGCTTGATATCCGTATGCAAAACGAAGAAATTTTCCAAGCCATGCACCGTATTTAAGTCGGAGGGAGAGTCATGAGTATTCAATCCGGCGAGATTTTAGAAACCGTCAAAATGGTAGCCGACCAGAATTTTGACGTGCGCACCATTACCATCGGCATTGATTTACACGACTGCATCAGCAGCGATATCAATGTGTTGAACCAAAATATTTACAACAAAATCACCACCGTCGGCAAAGATTTGGTGGAGACGGCAAAATATCTGTCTGCCAAATACGGCGTACCGATTGTGAATCAGCGCATTTCCGTTACGCCGATTGCCCAAATCGCGGCGGCCACCCATGCCGATTCCTATGTCAGCGTGGCGCAAACTTTGGATAAGGCTGCCAAAGCCATCGGCGTGTCCTTTATCGGCGGCTTTTCTGCGCTGGTGCAAAAAGGCATGTCGCCTTCGGATGAGGTGCTGATCCGTTCCATTCCCGAAGCGATGAAAACCACCGATATCGTGTGCAGCTCCATCAATATCGGCAGCACGCGCGCCGGTATCAATATGGATGCGGTCAAGCTGGCAGGCGAAACCATCAAACGCACGGCCGAAATCACGCCCGAAGGTTTCGGCTGTGCTAAAATTGTCGTGTTCTGCAACGCGGTGGAAGACAACCCGTTTATGGCGGGTGCGTTTCATGGTTCGGGCGAAGCGGATGCCGTTATCAATGTCGGCGTATCCGGCCCGGGTGTCGTAAAAGCCGCGTTGGAAAATTCAGATGCAACGACATTGACCGAAGTTGCGGAAGTTGTGAAGAAAACCGCTTTCAAGATTACCCGCGTGGGCGAACTTATCGGCCGCGAAGCCTCAAAAATGTTGAATATCCCGTTTGGTATTCTCGATTTATCGTTGGCACCAACCCCCGCCGTCGGCGACTCGGTGGCGCGCATTCTTGAAGAAATGGGCTTGAGCGTCTGCGGTACGCATGGCACGACAGCGGCTTTGGCCTTGCTGAATGATGCCGTAAAAAAAGGCGGCATGATGGCTTCCAGTGCGGTCGGCGGTTTGAGCGGCGCATTTATCCCCGTTTCAGAAGACGAGGGCATGATTGCCGCTGCCGAAGCCGGTGTGCTGACGTTAGATAAACTCGAAGCAATGACCGCTGTCTGCTCCGTTGGTTTAGACATGATTGCTGTACCCGGCGATACGCCTGCTCATACCATTTCCGGCATCATCGCCGACGAAGCCGCCATCGGCATGATCAACAGCAAAACCACTGCCGTGCGCATTATTCCGGTAACCGGCAAAACCGTCGGCGACAGCGTTGAGTTCGGCGGCCTGTTGGGCTACGCGCCTGTAATGCCGGTCAAAGAAGGCTCATGCGAAGTGTTCGTCAACCGAGGCGGTAGAATCCCGGCTCCGGTTCAATCGATGAAAAACTGATTGGATTGATAAATAAAAGGCCGTCTGAAATTGATTTTCAGACGGCCTTTAATGCTGTTTTTTATCGGCGATGTTGCGGTTGAAAATGTGGTAGTTTTCTTTGGCAAAGCCGATGTTGTAGGGCGCGCTGATGCTGCGGATTAAAACCAAATCGCGGTTGCGCACCAATACGGTGGGATCGATAACGACATCATATTGCCCTGCAATCGAGCGGCCGGTTTCCCGATACGAGCGGCTGCTTTTGGCTTGGACAATATGCACCGCGTCGATATGCGGATTGGCGTCAAACAGGCTGCGGTTGGCCTCGGTGCAGACCACGCCGATGCGGATGTGCGGCGCGGATTTTTTGATTTCGCGAAAGGCAAACGAGCTGACGATGTAGTCGCCGATTTTGCCGTCTTGGCGCAAAAACAGAATGCCGCCGATATTCTCCGGCGCAAGCGGCTTTTCAGACGGCACCGGCGCACGGTTGAGCCACGCCTTGCCCGCACGGATGCGCAGCGTTTGCAGGCGTTTTTTGATGGCTTTGAACAGGGTTTTAGCGGTCATTTTTGGGGTCTTTTGGGTGCGGACGGCCTATTCGTTCCCTCTCCTGCTTGCGGGGGAGAGCTAGGGTGGGGGCGTTTGCGGCTTCGGGAACATTACGAGGCGGCGGCAAAGCGTTTCTGTGAAACGCCACCCCCTCCCCAACCCTCCCCCGCGCGAGCGCAGGAGAGGGAGTTGGAAACCGGTCGTTTTCAGTTTTTCAGACGGCCTTTTACCGAATCGTTTTGCTGTAAATATATTGCAGCCCCTTTGTGCCCATAAAGGTTCGCCCCGTATCGGCAAATCCGCAGCTTTGGTACAGGCCGATGGCGGCGCGGTTGGCGTGGTGTACGCCGAACACGATTTCGTCGCAGTCGGGCAATATGCTGCGGATGAGCGGCGCCAATTTATCGTCAGCCAGCGCCGCGCGGGCGCAGCCTTGACCCTGATATGCGGGGTTGACCGACATCGAGCGCAGCAATACGGCGCGGGGGTTGGCGCTGTAAGTAAGGCGGTCGCTGCCTTTATCAAGGATGAAAAATCCGATGGGGCGGTTTTGGCACAAAATGGTTACGGCCAAACAGTCGGGCGCGGCGAACCGGCCGTTTTGCAGCCGCTCTTGGGGCGAAACCGAGTATTGTGCTTGCTCTCCGTGCAGACGGTAGTCCAAATCGGCGGCGTGTGCGGGGTCGTACAGCACAAGGGTAACGGTTTGGGGCATGGCGTGTTTTCCTGTTTGGCGGGCACTTGGCTTGTTTTCAGGCTGCTTTGAGGCCGTCTGAAAGCAAGGTGTCGGATACAAGTATCCGACTTGCGGCTATTGCAATAAAGGCAGTATGTTTGCAGGCTGATTATTTGAACATATTTTTAATAATGCCCATTACGCTGCGTGAAATGGCGTTGGTTACTTGGCGGTTGATTTGGCTGCCGATGGCGTCGGCAACGTTGTAGCCCAAACCTTGGCCGGATTTTTTACGTCCGCCGCTCAAACCGCCGATCAGTCCGCCGAGGATGCCGGGATCGGCATTGGCAGCTTCTTTTTCTGCGGCTTTTTGTGCTTTTTCCTGCTCTTTAGCGGCATTTGCGGCTTCTTTTTCAGCGGCAGCCTGGCTGTCTGCTTCGGCCAATGCTTCAAAAGCGGAGTAGTTGTCCACCATGTCTTTGTAGGTTGGATACAAATCGTCGTTTTGGAACAAGCGGTTGCGTTCCTCTGCGGCAAGCGGGGTTAAGGAAGATTGCGGCGGCAGGATGAGAGCGCGTTCTACCGGCTCGGGCATACCTTTTTCATCAAGGAAGGAAACGAGGGCTTCGCCGACGCCGAGTTCGGCAATCGCTTCGGCAACTTTGATGTTTGGGTTGCTGCGGAAGGTTTCGGCAGCAGCTTTGACTGCTTTTTGGTCGCGCGGTGTGAAGGCGCGCAGGGCGTGTTGTACGCGGTTACCCAGTTGGCCGAGAATGGTGTCGGGTAAGTCGAGCGGGTTTTGGGTGACGAAATAGACGCCCACGCCTTTGGAGCGGATCAGGCGCACGACTTGTTCGATTTGTTCGACCAGTGCATTGGCGGCATTGTCGAACATTAAATGCGCTTCATCGAAGAACATCACGAATTTTGGTTTGTCCAAATCGCCGACTTCAGGCAGGGTTTCAAACAATTCTGCCAGCATCCACAGTAAAAACGCGCTGTACATACGCGGCGAGCGCATCAGTTTTTCGGAATTGAGGATGTTGATGATGCCTTTGCCGTTGTCGGTTTGCATCCAGTCTTGCAGGTTGAGGGAAGGTTCGCCGAAGAATTTTTCTGCGCCTTCGTTTTCCAAAGTCAGCAGTTGGCGTTGAATCGCGCCAATACTGGCGGCGGAGACGTTGCCGTATTGCGTGCGGTATTCCGAAGCGTGGTCGGAAACGTGTTTCAGCATGCTGCGCAGGTCTTTCAAGTCCAGAATGTGCCAGCCTCTGTCGTCGGCAACTTTGAACACGAGGTTCAACAGACCTTCCTGCGTGTCGTTCAGGTTCATCAGGCGGGCCAAAAGCATAGGGCCCATTTCGGAAACAGTCACGCGCACCGGAATACCGGTTTCGCCGTAAACATCCCAAAAGCGCACGGGGAAACTTTGCAGCCATTGTTCGCCCAAACCAAACTCGGCGATGCGTTCGCCCACTTTGCCGCTGTTTGCACCGGCCTGAGCGATGCCCGACAAATCGCCTTTGACATCGACCAAGAATACAGGGATGCCTTCGCTGCTGAAGGCTTCCGCCATGCGGCGCAGGGTAACGGTTTTACCCGTACCGGTCGCGCCGGCGATCAAGCCGTGGCGGTTAGCCATTTTGCCTTGGATTTCGAGCGTTTTCCCGTCGGTACGCGCAATTTGAAATGTAGTCATGATTATTCCTTAGAATCCGTGATGTGAAACAATTTGTTGTCTTAAAAAACAAGCATTTTAACGTTTGCGGCGAGGGGATTCAACCAAGCAAAGTTTCAGACGGCCTTAAGTTTTGCAAAGGTTTTTTTGCAGTGATTGGACAAGGTTGAAATCTGCTATAATTCCATCCAATCTGCAACCGTCTGACAAGGCGGTTGTTTTCTTTGTTTTTTGAATATTTTTTACGAAAGCGAAAGTCGGAATGACTGCACAACAAGCCCCTTTGGGCGAAAAAACCATGGCCGTGCTGATGGCGATGTTGGTCGCGCTGATGCCGTTTTCTGTCGATGCTTATCTGCCTGCGATTCCCGAAATGGCGAAGTCGCTGGGTTCGGACATCCACCGTATTGAGCAAAGCCTGAGCTTTTTTATGTTTGGCGTGGCGTTTGGTCAGGTGGTCGGCGGTTCGATTTCGGATATTAAAGGCCGCAAACCTGTCGCCTTGGTGGGCTTGAGCATTTACTTTGCCGCCGTTGTCGGTTTGACGATGGTGAATAATGTTGAGCAGCTGCTTAACTTGCGTGCCTTGCAGGCATTTGGCGCGGGGATGACCGTGGTGATTTCCGGCGCGATGGTGCGCGATTATTATTCCGGACGCAAAGCCGCGCAGATGTTTGCCTTAATCGGCATTATTCTGATGATTGTGCCGCTGCTGGCGCCGATGATTGGTGCAGGCTTGCAGAATTTGGGCGGCTGGCGCATGATTTTCGGTTTTCTGGCCTGCTATTCGCTGCTGCTTTGGGGTTTGATGTGGTATTTCCTACCTAAGCCGCACCAAAAAGGCAAAATCAGCATGGACGTGTTCGGCGTGGTGGCCGGCAGGTTTAAACGCGTTTTGAGGACGCGCGCCGCGATGGGCTATTTGTTTTTCCAAGCTTTCAGTTTCGGTTCGATGTTTGCCTTTTTGACCGAATCGTCGTTTGTGTACCAACAACTGTATCATGTTTCACCAAACCAATATGCTTGGATATTTGCGCTCAATATCATTACCATGATGTCGTTTAACCGCATTACCGCATGGCGTTTGAAAACCGGTACACATCCGCAAAACATCCTCAAATGGGGCATTATTGTCCAATTTACCGCCAATCTGCTGATGGCGGTTTTGGTGTTGTCGCTGTCTTTGCCGCCTTTGTGGGCTTTGGTGCTGTGCGTGATGTTTTCAGTCGGTACGCAAGGCTTGGTCGGTGCGAACACTCAAGCCTGCTTTATGAGCTATTTCAGTGCAGAGGGCGGCAGCGCAAATGCGGTTTTAGGCGTGTTCCAATCCCTCATCGGCGCATCGGTTGGCATGGCAACGACTTGGCTGCATAATGGTTCTGCCTTGGTAATGGCCGGTATGATGTTGAGTTCGACTATATGCGGTATCGTGCTGTTGTGGATTTGCTCGCATCAGGCTTGGGTAGAAAACGATAAAAAAGAATATGTTTAACCTTCAGGCCGTCTGAAAAACGGTTTCAGACGGCCTCAACTTTATATTGAAGAAATTAACCATGAGTACCAGCAAACAACGCCCCATCGGCGTATTCGATTCCGGCGTCGGCGGCTTGACCAACGTCCGCGCCCTGATGGAACGCCTGCCGATGGAAAACATCATCTATTTCGGCGATACCGCACGCGTTCCCTACGGCACCAAATCCCGCGCTACCATCGAAACCTTCGCCATGCAGATTGTCGATTTCCTGCTGGAAAACGATGTCAAAGCACTCGTCATCGCGTGCAACACCATCGCCGCCGTTGCCGGACAAAAAATCCGCCAAAAAGCAGGCAATATGCCCGTATTGGACGTTATCTCAGCCGGTGCGGAAGCCGCTTTGCAAACCACCAAAAACAACCGAATCGGCATTATCGCGACCAATACCACCGTCAACAGCAATGCCTACGCGCGCGCTATCCATTCGAAAAACAATGACACGCTGGTGCGCACACAAGCCGCGCCCTTGCTTGTGCCATTGGTAGAAGAGGGCTGGCTCGATCACGAAGTCACCCGCCTGACCGTACGCGAGTACCTGAAGCCACTCTTGGCCGACGACATCGACACGCTGGTGTTGGGTTGTACCCACTTCCCACTGCTCAAACCGCTTATCGGCCGCGAAGCACAAAACGTCACCTTGGTCGATTCCGCCATCACCACTGCCGAAGCCACCGCCAAAGCCTTGGCGCAAGCAGGTTTGCTAAATACAGAAAACGACAATCCGGATTACCGCTTCTACGTCAGCGACATCCCACTGCGTTTCCGCACCATCGGCGAACGCTTCTTAGGCAGAAGTATGGAGCAGATTGAGATGGTAACGTTGGGTTGATGGGTGATATTAAAGGCCGTCTGAAAGGTAAAAATAAGAAGGTCGTCTGAATATTAACAGACGACCTTTTTTCATATTTTGGTTTTCAATAGACGTAAAGACATTAAAAATCTTACAAACCTAGATTTATCAGCGTAGCCCATAACAACATTTTTTGATATAGCCATTTCAATAACTGTATCAGCATATCTTATTTGTTCATTAATACCATTAGATGGTTTTATTTCATCATGTGCATAAAATATAATAACTTCATGACCAATTTTAAAAAGGTTAATATCTTTTCTGTTATTTGTATAGATACTTTCATTCCATGTTCGGCCATCAGGCAATATCAGTTCGAATGAATTAACTGAGTCTTGGCTATCTTGGCCTGCTTTATAGCATCTTTTTATTACTCCTCTAATAATATTTGTTTTCATCACTTTGTTTTTTATATTTTCCCACCAGAGTTCAGATCCATATAACCCTAAATTCCCTTTTAAACCAACATGCGGCTTATTGGGGTCTAGGGTTACTTGTTGAACCAGATGCATAAAGCTTGGATCTCTTTCTATTTCAATAGAAAGATCATAGACTAATTTAAAATCCTCATTAATATCTAGTAACATATGTACTCCTAAATCTTCAAACTTTGTTCTTATTGTAATCTCAAAAACAAATAGATTTGAGAATTCAATCTATATTTTATTGTGCACAATACCAAGGCCGTCTGAAATCCAGTTTTTAGACGGCCTTATTGTCTATATTGCTTCAAAATCTAACAGTCAAACTCTGCAATTACCGGCGCATGGTCGCTGGGGCGTTCTTGGGCGCGGGTTTCTAAGTCGACGGTGACGTCGGTAAGGGTGGCGGCAAGTTCAGGGCTGCTGAGGATATGGTCGATGCGCAGGCCGAGTTTGCGTTGGAACATGGCGCCGCGGTAGTCGAACCATGTGTAGAACGCGCCTTCGGGGTGGATTTTGCGTAGGCTGTCGGTCAGACCGAGGTCGAGCAGGTTTTTAAACCATTGTCTTTCGATGGAGGAGCAATGGATTTTTTCGTGCCATTTTTCGGGGTCGTAGCAGTCGGCATCGGCCGGGGTGATATTGAAGTCGCCGAGCAGGACGAGTTTGGGGTGGGCGGCCATTTCGGCGCGGACGAATTCGGTCAATGCGGCAAACCATTGTTCTTTGTATTGGAATTTTGGGCTGTCCAGGGCTTCGCCGTTGACGCAATAGACGTTGATGACGCGCACGCCGTTGATGGTGGCGGCGATGACGCGGCGTTGCGGGTCGTTGGGGAGGGCGGGCAGGCCGCAATGTACGTCTTGTGGTTCGTAGCGGCTGATGATGGCGACGCCGTTGTAGGTTTTTTGGCCGCTCCAGACGCAGTGCCAGCCCATCATTTGCAGGGCAGCGGCCGGGAATTTGTCTTGGTCTAGTTTGAGTTCTTGTAAGGCGAGTATGTCGGCTTGGTGGTCGGCCAGCCAGTTTTGTACTTGGGGCAGGCGGACGTTGAGGGAATTGACGTTCCAAGTGGCGATTTTCATGATGTTTCCGTGTGTGCTGTTGGGTGGGAAGGCGGCGGATTGCGCCTGTGGGCATGGGCGGTATTGTATAGCGGATTGGTTTATTTTTCGATATGGGCTGAAAGGGGCAGGCCGTCTGAAAGCTGATGTTTCAGACGGCCTTGATGTTGTGATGTGGAATAATTTGTTTATTCGGCTTGGTCTTTGAGCGTGCGCAGGGTATTGAGGATGGTGGTGGCTTCTTCGGAGATGATGCGGTATTCGATGATGCGGTGGTAGCGCGTGAAATCGATGATGCCTTCGGTGCGCAGGCGTGCGAGGTGGTTGGCAATGCCGGTTGGGGAGGAGTCGAGCGCTTGTGCCAGTTCGGTAATGCTGCGGTCGCCGTCAAGCAGTAGAAAAAGGATGGCCATACGTTCGGGGTTGGCAATCAGTTTGAGAATGGTAGAGAGACGCTTGATTTCCATATTATTGTTCCTTTTGTCTGTTATATGAATGCTTGATTTAGGTTAAATTTGGATGATTGTAGTTTTTATTAAGATTAACCTTATAATTCAAATCCTTACCTTGAAGTGTACACGGTTTTGTAAAATTTGAGGGCATTGTTTTACAATTTTTTTGTTCATTTTCGATATTTTGCTTCGGTTGCGAAAATGGATTGAAAAGAGACGAAAAGGCCGTCTGAAATGTTCCGTTGCAGATGATTTTGCTGACGGATGTTTCAGACGGCCTTTGATTTGGTTTTAAGTTGTTTTTTTCTTTTATGTTTGTTTGAAATCAGTCGATTGATTGTTTTTAAACAAACAACAAGGTTTTATGATTATATGCTTAGGACTACACACTAAGGGCTTGTCAGACGCTTGTACGTGTTGTCGAAATGCAACTACTTTTTCTTCCAGCCTGCGGTCATGGCGAAGGTGATGGGGTCGTAGTATTTCGGCAGCTTGGACGGAATGCCTACATCGTTACGGTACACGACGCGGTAGCGGTCGGCGAACCAGTTTGGAACGATGGTGTATTGGTGGCGGATCAGTCGGTCGAGTGCGCGCGAGGTGGTTTGCAGCTCTTGGCGGTTGGTAAAGCTGTTGAAATGGGTCAGCAGTTTTTCGACCGCAGGATGACAGACGCCAGATAGATTGCGGCTGCCTTCGGTTTTGGCGGCGGCGCAGCTGAAGTAGTCGTATTGCTCGTTGCCGGGACTTTCGCTGTTGCCGTAGTAGCCGGTGGTTACGTCAAAATCGAAGTCGTTCATGCGTTTTTGGTACACGGCGGAATCGGCGGTGCGCACGTTCATGGTAATGCCGATTTTGGCAAGGTCGCGCTGCCATTTGGCGGTAATGCGTTCGTAGTTTTTGCTTGGGGCGAGGAATTCAAAGGTCAGCGGTTTGCCTTGTTTGTCGACTGCTTTGCCGTTTTTGTATTGATAGCCGCCTTTTTCAAGCAAGGCGCGTGCTTTGAGCAGGTTCGGGCGCACGCCCAGTTTGGGGTCGGTAACCGGCGGCATAGGGACGTCTTGATCCAATACGCCGTCGGGCAGCTTGGTGCCCAATGATTTGAGTAATGCAGTTTCTGCGCTGTCAGGCTTGCCGGTTGCGGCCATGGTGCTGTTGGTGAAGAAGCTGTCGGTGCGGCGGTATGCGCCGTAGAAGATGCGGCTGTTGACGCTTTCGTAGTCGAAGCTTTCAATCAAGGCGCGGCGGACGTAAATATTGTCCAAGGGCTTGTGGCGCATATTGATGACGAAGCCTTGCATGCCGGCTGTGCTGTTTTGTACCCATTCGTGTTTGGACAGATTGCGTTTTTTGAGGACTTCGTCGGAGTAGGCGCGCGCCCAGTTGCGGGCGACGTTTTCTTGTACGAAGTCATATTGGCCGCCTTTCAGCCCTTCGATGCGGACAACTTCGTCTTTGACGTATTTGATGCGGATGTGGTCGTAGTTGTAGCGGCCTTTGCGCACGGGCAGGTTTTGCGCCCAGTAGTTTTTGTCGCGGACAAACTCGCTGATGCGGCCGTTTTCGGCTTTGGCAAAACGGTAGGGGCCGGAGCCAATGGGCAGGCTGTTGGGCGCGGCTGCCAGGCCTTTGGGATAGCTTTTATGCGAGAAGACGGGCAGGCTGCCGAGAATCATGTGCAATTCTGAGTTGCGCTGCTTGAAGCGGAACACGACGGTGCGGTCGTTGGGCGTTTCCACTTTGGCCACGTCGCTCCAGTAGAAGTGGTACATGGGGGCGGCGGCTTTGTCTTTGGTCAGGATGTTAAATGAAGCGGCAACGTCTTTGGCTAAAACGGGGTCGCCGTTGTGGAATTTGGCTTTGGGGTTGATTTTGAAGGTAACGGAAAGGCCGTCCGGCGCCAGGGCGATGTCTTCGGCAATCAGCCCGTAAACGGCGTAAGGTTCGTCCATGCTTTGCTCGGTCAGGGTGTCGAGCGTCAGCATGCTGATGCCGTATTCGTGATTGCCTTTGAGGGTAAAGGGGTTGAGCGTGTCAAAAGCACCGAGGAAAGGCGTGGTAAATGAGCCGCCTTTTGGGGCGTTGGGATTGACGTATTCGAAAGCGGTGAAGTTGGCCGGATATTTGGGTGGTTGGCCAAGGCCTACGCCGTGGGCGGCAAAGGCGGCAGATGGAATCAAACCAAGCAGCGAGAGTAGGGCTGGTGTTTTCATCTATTTTTCCTTGTAGGTCGAATGTAGTATTCAGTAGTGTGCCGATTATAGCAAAGGCCGTCTGAAACTTGATATTTTTGGTTTCAGACGGCGTCAGGTTTAAGAGGATTGTTTTTTCGTATGGGCGCCGAACTCGGCCAGCGTCATATTCAAGGTTTCCAAGCAGGGCTGCATAATGTGGTCAACCGTTTGATTGACCTTGTCTTTATTAAGCGTTTGCGGACGGTAGACGAAGAGTTTGAACAGCTCTGCCAAGTCGATGGACTCCGCCCCCATTTTCAAGACCCAGCCCTGACGGCCGGAATAGACATAACCGTGTCGCGCCAGTTTTTCTAAAAGCTCGCCCAATTCGTCGAAGCCCATATTGATATGCCGTCTGAACTCCTGCACCGGCAATGCCTTGCCGTTTTGTTGGGCAGAATCGAGCAGCAGCAGGATTTTCAATACATCGTCAAAGCGGCCGCGCGCATCCAGACTGCGGCGGAACGCTTCGCCGCGCCAGTAGGACAGGGACGAGGTCAAAACCGCGCCGCCCAATACCAGCGTCCATAACAGGTTGAGCCACAACAGGAAAAACGGTACAGCGGCAAATGCGCCATAAATTGATTTGTAGCCGTCAAAGTTGCCCATGTACCAAGCGAACAAAAAGCGTGCCGTTTCCAAGCAAAACGCCGTTACAGCCGCGCCGACCAAAGCATGGCTGGCAGGCACGAAACGGTTGGGCACAAAGCGGTACAAGCCCCACAGCAGCAGCGTAATAAATGAAACCGTAGTGATAACCCTCAGCCATTCCGAGCCGCCCACCACTTGCACCTGACCGATCACGACCGACAAGCCCACGCCCAGAGACAAAGGCCCAAACGTCAGCAACGCCCAATACACCAAAAACTGCATCATCCAGGGCCGTTGCGAATTGACGCGCCAAATCCGGTTGAACGCATTGTCTATCGTCCGAATCAGCATCAGCGAGGTTACGACCAACATCACACTGCCGATGGCCGTCAGCTTGGTGGCCTTATCGCGGAACGCATTGATGTAGTCGAACACCATGTCCGCACCCTGCGGCACAATGGTGCGGTTGATAAAAGAGACAAATTCCCCCGACCATTGGTCGAAAACGGGGAAGGCCGAAGCGATGACGACCATCACCGTCAATACGGGCACCAAAGCCAAAAGCGTCGTAAACGTCATGCTTGCCGCCACCTGCGGCACACGCTCGTCATCAAAACGGCGCACGACAAACCAAGCAAACGCCACGCCCTTACTTTTCAAAAAATCTTGCCACCATTGCGAAAACGGCATAACCTTTTCCCACTTTTGAATAGAAATTTTTCTTTTCAGACGGCCCGAGTATTCAAAAGGCCGTCTGAAACCTGACAGCATTGTAACGGAAACCCCAAATGAACCCAAATCCCCTGAAAATCCTCGTCCTCTTTTATTCCCAAAACGGCAGCACGCGCAACCTTGCCCGCCAAATCGCACGCGGTATCGAAAGCGTGGACGGTTGCGAAGCCGTATTGCGTACCGTGCCCAAAGTTTCCACCGTTTGCGAAGCCGTTGAAAAAGCCGTTCCCGACGAAGGCGCGCCCTACGCGACTGCCGACGACCTCAAAAATTGCGCCGGTCTCGCGCTCGGCAGCCCGACACGTTTCGGCAATATGGCCGCCGCGATGAAATACTTTATCGACGGCACCATTCCCCTTTGGCTCGGCGCAGAACTCGTCGGCAAGCCTGCCACCGTATTCACCAGCACATCTTCGCTGCACGGCGGCCAAGAAACTACCCTGCTGACCATGATACTGCCCCTGTTGCACCACGGCATGGTCATCAGCGGCATTCCCTATACCGAGTCCGCGCTCAGCAATACCCAAAGCGGCGGTACGCCTTACGGCGCAAGCCATGTTTCCGGCCACGACAGCAAGCCGGCATTGACCGCCGAAGAGAACGACATTGCCTTTGCACAAGGTAAACGTTTGGCAGAATTGGCACGAAAATTGGCAGACTGATTTTTTGTAATAAAAAGATTGAGGCCGTCTGAAAACCTGATGATTCAGTTTTTAGACGGCCTTTTTAGTTATTTATAACTAGCAAACAAATAAATATTTCTAATTAAACAAACTACTTAGAAAATAGGGATTGAAACATAGTTTCATCGGACTACATCTTTTTGATAGAATCTGCCACCAAATTAAAACATCAGCTAACTGGAGAAGCTATGTCACTACCCGTATTTCCCTATGGCAAATTAAGCTTTGCCGTCAGTCTGGCTTTGTGTTCGGCGTATTCTTTCGCAACCGAAGTAGAAAATAACCAGCCGCAAGAACGTGTCGATTTGCCGACAGTTACCGTCCAAGGTGTCGGAAAACAGACTACTTCCAACTACACCATTCCCGCTTCTTCCGCCGCGACAGGCATCCGCCTGACCCAGCGCGAAACGCCGCAGTCCTTGTCTGTCGTTACCGAAAAACAAATGGACGACCAAGGTTTGGATACCTTGCAGGACGTGTTGAAACAAACGCCGGGCGTGTTCCACAGCAAAATGGGCAACAACGTCTCCGGCCACAGCCAATTTATTTCGCGCAGTCAGGCGATTGACAGCATTTCCGTGGACGGCGCGCCCAAATTCCTTTACGACGGTAAAGCCATCCGCCGCGGCACCAACAATCTGGACAGCGCATTGTACGAACAAGTCGTAGTAGTGCGCGGCGCAAGCGGTTTGTCCAACGGCGGTATGGGCGAGCCGGGCGGTACGGTTGCGTTGGAACGTAAAAAACCGACTGCCAAGCCAGCCATCAGCGTGGAAGCCGGTGTCGGTTTGTGGAACCACTACCGTTTCGTCCTTGATGCCAATCATCCTCTGAATGCCGACAATACCTTGCGCGGCCGCGCCATTTTGGTCAGCGACCACGGCGGCGATTACCTGCCGAACACATCGCGCCATAATCACACTTTCTATGGCATTCTGTCTTACGACCTTACGCCGCAAACCCAATGGCGCCTCGGTACGGAAATACACCGTTTCCGCAATACCGGCAGCTCGCGTTTCAGCTATCTGACCGCAGCAGGTTCGCGCCGTACTGGATTCATACCGTTTGAGTCTTCGCCGCGCAGCAATTCTTCCGCACGCTGGGCATACGGCAAAGACACCAGTGCCGAAGTATTCACTTCCCTCAGCCATGAGTTTGACAACGGCTGGAAACTAACTGGTGATTACAGCCATGTTTCGGGTAAAAACGACATCGTTTCAGGCATTGCCGGTACATACGAAATCAATACCAATTACTCTGCGCTTTTCACATCCGACCGCGACCGCAGCAAATACCGCGACCAGAATTTTTCATTGGCCTTGGACGGCCATTATCCGGCGTTGGGCCGCTCGCACGAGTTCAATGTCGGCATCAGCTATCAGGACAACAAAGAAAACCTGTCTTTCTATGAAGAGGGCGAGTCGATGATTCCTGATTTGCGCCTCTTTAACGGCAATATCGCCAAACCCGATATGCCATATCTTCGCGATGGTTTTTCACGCATGAAAAACCTGTCGGTTTACGGCTCGACCCGTTTCAAACTGACCGACAAGCTCGCCTTTATCGGCGGCAGCCGTTTTGTGGATTGGCGTTACCGTTACAGCACCAGCCGTAACAAATTCGCACACAGCAGCCACAAACAAAATGTTTTCATTCCTTATTTAGGCGTAACCTACGACATCGGCGACAATCTGACTGCCTATGCGTCTTACACCACCATTTTCCGTCCGCAAGTGCGTTACCTGACCAAAGACGGCGCAGCGCTCAAACCGCAGCGAGGCAAAACCTACGAGACCGGTTTGAAAGCCTCATGGTTTGACGGCCGTCTGAATGCTTCCGCCTCCGTCTTTATGAACAAACGCGACCATTTGGGCGTTGTCGCAGGCAAATTCGCGAATGGCGAGGAATACTACCGTGCAGCCGACAACACCACAACAAAAGGCGTGGAACTCTCTGTCGGCGGCCGCCTGAGCGATAAATGGCTGCTGAATGCGTCTTATGCACGTTCTAAAATCAAAGACAGCGAAGGGGTTCAACTGCATCCGTCTTATCCGGTTCATTTGTTCAAACTCTTTACCGCGTATGACGTGACCGACCGTTTGAACCTGGGGGCCAACGTCAACTGGCAAAGCCGCAGCCACACACTGGACGAATACCCGGCAGACATCAATCCGGCCGCCGCCGCTGCATTGACCCAACGCCCATACGCTACGCTGGACTTGACCGCGCATTACAAAATCGGCAAATCCACCCGCATCGGTTTAGACTTTGAAAACGTGTTCAACAAACGCTACCGCACCATGCCGGATATTCACGTCTACGGCACGCCGCGTAGTGTGACTGCGACGGTTAAACATACGTTTTAATTGAAAAGAAAAGTAGGAGAGGCCGTCTGAAAACCTGAATGTTCGGGTTTTCAGACGGCCTGAATTTTTTCTCATATTGTTTTAATGTTGAACCTGACTAAAATTTGCTCGGTATCTCGAGTGAAGAAATCAAAATGACAGACACAAAAAAGACCGGAACATATCCGGTCTTTTTAATGATGTCGCACTTACGCTTGATAACCTTTCGCTTCGGCAAGCAGGGCCAGCAATTCTTCAGTCGTATCCCAACCGATGCAGGCATCCGTAATACTTTGACCGTAAACTTCAGGCTTGTCTTGGCGGCCTTCAACCAAGTGGCTTTCCACCATCACGCCCATAATGTGTTTTTCACCGGCTTTCAGTTGCGCCGCAACATCGCGCGCCACGTCCATTTGTTTGCGGAAGTCTTTACGGCTGTTGGCATGGCTGCAGTCCACCATCAGGTTGCTGCTCACGCCGGCTTTTTGAAGCTGTGCCACCGCGTCTTTAACGTGTTCCGCGCTGTAATTAGGCTCTTTACCGCCACGCAAAATCGCATGGCAGTCAGGGTTGCCGCTGGTGTGGACAATCGCGGAATGACCGGCTTTGGTTACAGACAGGAAGTGGTGCGGATGATTGGCGGCGCCGATGGCGTCGATGGCGATTTTCAGATTGCCGTCCGTACCGTTTTTAAAACCGACAGGGCAGGAGAGGCCGCTGGCCAATTCGCGGTGTACCTGGCTTTCAGTCGTGCGCGCACCAATCGCGCCCCAAGAAATCAGGTCGGCGTAGTATTGCGGCGTAATCATGTCCAAGAATTCAGTCGAAGCAGGCATGCCCATTTCGTTCAAAGTCAGCAACAACTGACGCGCTTGGCGTAGGCCGTAGTTGATGTCAAACGTACCGTCCAAGTGCGGATCGTTAATGAGACCTTTCCAGCCAACGGTTGTACGCGGTTTTTCAAAATACACGCGCATTACAATCAGCAGCTCTTTCTCATATTTTTTGCGCAAGGGCAGCAATTTTTGCGCATATTCAACCGCCGCCTTGGTATCGTGAATTGAACATGGGCCGATGATGACCAGCAAACGGTTGTCGCGGCCGTGAACCAAATCCGCAATTTCATGACGTGTTTTATAAACCAAATTGGCAACCTGAGGCGTAACAGGCAGCTCATACAAATGTGCGATTGGGGGAAGTAACTCTTTGACTTCCTTGATCTTAATATCGTCGGTAGGGTGGTGTTGGGACATGATGAACTCTCTTGTTTATTTTTGATACAGGTTACAGGTTTTAGCAGAATTAAACAAGGCTTAGTTTTTTGTTTTAGCAATTTTATTCTAAAATTTCTTTATTTTAATTATTTTATAGAATTTAAAATTAGTTTATTTGTAAAAATTAATATTTAATGCTATTAAAAAATTTCATTTATATAATAAAGGGCTTTGGGTTTTTATCAAAATACAGGCCGTCTGAAAATGTTCAGACGGCCTGAAGTCTTACATAGACCAAAAATTGAGAAGCGTGAAGGCTATCGGTATTGTTCCAGCAAGGGCGAAGAGAAAGGAGTCCAATACACACCTTTAAGGCCGCTTTCAACCAATTTGTCATTCAACCAAGTGTTACAAGTATTGAATAAATGATAGCGTCCTTTGGCTTCGTAAAAAGCATCGTTAGACTGATGATGGATTCCTTTTAGCAAGATGGGTTGCCCATTTTCTTGTTGAAAACCGGCCAAGAGCGATTTTGTTAAATTCCTGTATTGCTCAGGCGTGACCAAAAATTTGACGACGTGGCTATTTTCTCGTGGTTCAAAAGGATAATAAGTAACATGAATCAGCGTACGGTTCAGCCCGCTTAATGCACCTAACGCATTGGAGAAAGTCAAATCTTTCCACTCAGGCGTGTATAAATAAAAATTGCGCTCCCCCCAGCCTAAACCGATATGCGTTATCTGAGGATCAGCAGTGAGCGTGTCTTTTGGATTGACGACATCCGACCAATCAAAAATATCATTCTTCAGCGGCATGACTACATCAGTATGCACACCGTTACTGACTAAAAATAAAGTAATTTCCCCTTTAGGCTGCTCTTCATTAAGAGGCAACGAAGCCATCATCCAAGCAGATAAAAAATACAATAGGGCAAAAATAGGGATAATCAGCGCTATTTTGCCGATTTTCTTGAGGATGTGGAGAAAGGAGCGCATTCGTTTTTTTAAAGGCAATTAAGTTTGAAGGTGTGTATTTTCCATTAAATTTGTACTTTTTTCATTAGAAATGAGTGGATGGTATCATAAATAAGCGGACGGTATAGTTATTAAAAAAATAGTTATATTTAGAAGTTGATTCACGCAAATTTCTTAAAAATTTAATTGGAGAGAGTTTTAAGGTTTGTTGATAAGGGGATTAAAATCAACTGGATTTATTACCTTTCAGACGGCCTTTTTTCCATCTATCC
>NZ_KV820383.1:0-1134 GCF_001815375.1 Neisseria sp. HMSC065C04 | reverse complement strand
AAAGGCCGTCCCAACGGACAATGCCCAAGCACAACCTTTGATTATCCAACCTGTCTGCCAATATACTGCGAACACATACAGTAAAACGAGCTCAAAAACAGCCAGGGTCGCCAGAACCGAAATTTTCCGATAAGTCATTATATAAACACTTGAAATTACAATGCTTGTATTTGCTCAACCAAACCATCCAGATAATATCTAAATGCAAAGTATGCAACCGTTGCCACAACAATGCTTCCTACAAGTAGCCAAGACGGACGGAGACTGAATGCTTTTTTCAGCGGCATTCCCTTTTGATCTATATAAAACAACTTACCGTCTTCCGATACGGCATTGCTTGGAAAGGCAGGTGTGATTTTTTTCAACTGCTCCTGTGCGGTGTGCAATGCATCTTCATCCAAAACATATCGGCCCCTGAAGCCCAAATTAATCACACTCAGATAGGTTTCCGCCACCAAGGGGCTGGCATCCTTGTGGTTTTTACACAAAGATTCGATTCTGTCACACAGGATATCCCCTGCATTATATGATTGGAAAAAACAAACCTGCATAGGGTTTCTTTCCCATACTTCCCTGTCGTTACCTTTCAGCGTGCGCAGTGCAACCTCATCCAAAAGGGCGCATTGTGCATATGAAACTTCTTCAATATCCGCCTCTTTCCATCCAAGCTCGGCTAATTTTGTCTTTAAATCCTGAATCAGATTTTTGCAATGCGCATACCATGATTCGGAATGGTCAGGTGTAAAGCCGGCAGATAATGCGGATACCGCCAAAGCAGTATCTCTCAAAACGGTTCTAATTAAGGGTTGGTTATTCATATTAAATACTCACTACTGCAAATAGGCTTAAATGTAAATCAGAAATAGAGGCCGGAACATAAATGCTGCATACTTGGGACTGCATCATCCTATCAAACGCGATATGCCGTTTATCCAACCTAAAATACACATTGTCCATTCTAAAAGGCAGACCCGGTGGAGTCTGATGAAGGTGATGTAAAGGTACGCCGACTACTGCCGTATTAATTACACGCTCCACATCATCGGGGGCACCGATTTTACTGACCAAAGGCAGCTGTTTTTGCAATTCCAAGAAGTCGACGGAGTCGGAATGGGCGGAAAGATAAAACTCTGC
>NZ_KV820382.1:0-15626 GCF_001815375.1 Neisseria sp. HMSC065C04 | reverse complement strand
CGGTTTGCTACGTTCAAATTTTTCCTTAGCCATGAGCTAATTCCTTTACATATAAAGATCGATTAAAGAACAATGGCCGTCTGAAAATTTATTTTCAGTTTCAGACGGCCTTTTCTGATTAGCCTTTGCGGGCTTCAGTTACAGCAGCAGCTACGTGAGCAGGAGCTTCAGCGTATTTTTTGAACTCCATGGAGTAAGTAGCGCGACCTTGGGTTGCAGAACGCAAGTCGGTTGAGTAACCGAACATTTCTGCCAGAGGTACTTCGGCGCGAACTTTCTTACCACCGATACCGTCATCATCCATACCCAATACAACGCCACGACGACGGTTCAAGTCGCCCATTACGTCACCCATGTATTCTTCAGGTGTTTCCACCTCAACTGCCATGATTGGCTCCAACAAAGCTGGATTGGCTTTACGCATACCTTCTTTGAAAGCTTGAGACGCAGCCAATTCGAAGGCCAGTTGAGAGGAGTCAACGTCGTGTGAAGAACCGAAGATCAGACGTACACGTACATCAACTACTGGGTAACCGGCAACGATACCGTTAGGCAAAGTATCGCGAATACCTTTATCGACAGACGGAATAAATTCGCGAGGAATCACACCACCTTTAATTTCATCGATAAATTCGTAACCCGCACCACCTGGTTCCATAGGTTCCATTTTGATCACAACGTGACCGTATTGACCTTTACCACCAGATTGTTTGGCATGTTTGTATTCAGCTTCAACTTCTTTGCGGATGGTTTCACGGTAAGCCACTTGAGGCGCACCGATGTTTGCTTCCACACCGAATTCGCGTTTCATACGGTCAACAATAATTTCCAAGTGCAGCTCACCCATACCGGAAATAATAGTTTGACCGGATTCTTCGTCTGTACGAACACGGAAAGAAGGGTCTTCTTTTGCCAGACGGTTCAGGGCAATACCCATTTTCTCTTGGTCGGCTTTGGTTTTCGGCTCAACGGCAATGTGAATTACCGGCTCAGGGAATTCCATGCGTTCCAAGATGATCGGTGCACTTTCTGCACACAAGGTCTCACCAGTGGTTACGTCTTTCAGACCGATAGCGGCTGCGATGTCGCCAGCACGTACTTCTTCAATTTCAGTACGGTCTGCAGCAGTCATTTGCACCAAGCGACCGATACGTTCGCGAGTACCTTTTACAGAGTTCAATACGGTATCACCGGATTTCACCACACCAGAGTAAACGCGGATAAATGTCAATTGACCAACGTATTTATCATTCAACATTTTGAACGCCAATGCAGAGAATTTCTCTTCATCGCTGGCTTGACGGCTGTCAGCTTCTTCAGTGTTAGGGTTAACACCTTGAACTGGAGGAATGTCGGTAGGAGCAGGCAGTAATTCTACAACTGCATCCAACATACGTTGAACACCTTTGTTTTTAAATGCTGAACCGCACAACATTGGTTGAATTTCACCGGCCAAAGTACGTTGACGCAATGCGCCTACGATTTCTTCTTCAGTCAGCTCATCACCGCCCAAGTATTTGTCCATCAATTCTTCGCTGGCTTCTGCTGCAGCTTCAATCATGTTTTGACGCCATTCTTCAGCAGTCTCAACCAATTCAGCAGGAATATCGCCATAGGTAAAGGTTGTACCTTTATCGGCTTCATTCCAAATAATGGATTTCATTTTCAACAGGTCAACAACACCGCTGAAGCTGTCTTCCGCACCAACCGGAATCACGATAGGTACTGGGTTTGCGCGCAAACGGGTTTTCATTTGCTCAACAACGCGGAAGAAGTTGGCACCTTGACGGTCCATTTTGTTTACAAATGCCAAGCGAGGTACTTGGTATTTGTTAGCTTGACGCCATACGGTTTCAGATTGAGGTTGAACACCGCCTACTGCACAGTAAACCATTACTGCGCCGTCCAATACACGCATAGAACGCTCTACCTCTACAGTAAAGTCAACGTGTCCCGGGGTGTCGATGATGTTGAAACGGTGCTCAGGGAACTGTTTCGCCATACCGGACCAATAAGAAGTCACAGCAGCAGAAGTAATGGTAATACCACGCTCTTGCTCTTGCTCCATGTAGTCGGTAGTAGCTGCGCCGTCATGCACTTCGCCCAATTTGTGAGTCAAACCTGTATAGAACAAAATACGTTCTGTTGTGGTTGTTTTACCCGCGTCAATATGGGCAGAAATACCGATATTGCGATACAGGCTGATAGGGGTCTTACGAGCCATTTTGTTAGCCTTTCGATATTAGAAACGGAAGTGAGAGAATGCTTTGTTTGCTTCAGCCATGCGGTGTACTTCTTCACGTTTTTTCAACGCACCGCCACGACCTTCAGCCGCATCAATCAATTCACCCGCCAAACGCAGGTCCATAGATTTCTCACCACGTTTACGGGCCGCATCGCGAACCCAGCGCATTGCCAAGGCCAGACGACGTGAAGGACGAACTTCAACAGGAACTTGGTAGTTTGCACCACCTACACGGCGGCTTTTCACTTCCACGATAGGTTTGGCGTTTGCAATGGCTTCGTTAAATACTTCGATTGCTACTTTGCCGGTTTTTTTCTCAATTTGCTCCAGCGCACCGTAAACGATACGCTCTGCAACGGATTTTTTACCGTCAATCATCAATACGTTCATGAATTTAGTCAGCTCAACGCTGCCGAATTTTGGATCTGGCAGTACGTCGCGCTTAGGGACTTCTCTACGTCTTGGCATTTTAATTTCCTTTAGTCTATTCAGTTGGGTCTATTCCCATGAATACCCAATTAAGTATTCACTTACTCGGCCGTTGTTCAGCTTAGGCGGCCGACGTGCCTATTTGAGTCCCGATAATTATTTAGGACGCTTAGCACCGTATTTAGAACGGGCTTGTTTACGGTCTTTAACACCTGCTGTATCCAAAGAACCGCGTACAGTGTGGTAACGCACACCTGGCAAGTCTTTTACACGACCGCCGCGAATCAATACGACGCTGTGCTCTTGCAGGTTGTGGCCTTCACCGCCGATGTATGAAATGACTTCAAAACCGTTGGTCAGGCGAACTTTACATACTTTACGCAATGCAGAGTTAGGTTTTTTAGGGGTAGTTGTGTATACACGGGTGCATACGCCGCGTTTTTGCGGGCAAGCTTCCAGTGCAGGCACTTTGTTTACGTACACAGGCTTTTGACGACCTTTGCGTACCAATTGGTTAATAGTTGGCATATTTTCTCGTCCTGTTGAGTTAAATACTTGCCGACACCATGTCGACAAGACTGGAATTATATTTTTATTGCAAGGGTTTAGTCAAGCAAATGACTGATAAAGTTTAGTGTTTTTCTATTTATCTTTAAATTTTGGAAGCAATGGCCGTCTGAAAGATTCAGACGGCCTCGCTCTCTACCCTATCTAAGCCCTCTATAAAATAAAACCGCAAGACTGGCTTGCGGTTTTATTTTCACGAAAATCCTTCCGGATTATTCGTCTGAAGCTTCGATTTCAGAAGTTTCTTGATCGGCTTGCTGCCATTGTTGGTGACGGCTGCGGTGGTAGGTCAAACCTGTACCGGCAGGAATCAATCGACCGACAATCACGTTCTCTTTCAAACCGCGCAGCTCGTCTTGTTTACCCATGATAGCAGCCTCGGTCAAGACGCGGGTTGTTTCTTGGAACGATGCAGCAGAAATGAAGCTGTCAGTAGACAAGGAAGCTTTGGTAATACCCAACAACACATTTTCATAACGTGCCGGCTCTTTGCCTTCAGCGATGGCTTTCTCATTGGCAAGCATCACATCGCTACGCTCAACTTGTTCGCCGGTAATAAACTCTGTATCACCTGCATCCACAATGTTCACACGGCGCAGCATTTGGCGGATGATGACTTCGATGTGTTTATCGGAAATCTTCACACCTTGTAGGCGGTAAACCTCTTGTACCTCTTGAACAATGTAGCGGGCCAATGCTTCGATACCTTGCAGACGCAGAATGTCGTGTGGATCTACGGCACCGTCTACGATGGTTTCACCGCGGTTTACCACTTGACCGTCATGTACTAAAATCTGTTTCTCTTTAGAAATCAGGGTTTCGTATGCTACACCGTCTACGTCGGTAATAATCAGACGCTGTTTACCTTTGGTTTCTTTACCGAAGGAAACGGTACCGGTAATTTCAGCCAACATACCTGCATCTTTCGGCACGCGTGCTTCAAACAATTCGGCTACGCGCGGCAGACCACCGGTAATATCGCGGGTTTTAGAAGACGCTTGAGGAATACGCGCCAGCACATCACCCTTACCGACTTCCTGACCTTCACGGATGGTAATCACCGCACCGACCGGGAATGCCATAGAAACTGGGGTAGTCGTACCAGGAATGCAAATTTCCAGACCATTTTCATCCAACAGTTTGACAGTCGGACGCAACAGTTTAGAAGCACTAGAAGAACGACGTTTGCCGTCAATCACTACCAGAGTAGACAAACCGGTTACATCGTCAGTTTGTTTCGCAACGGTAACACCCTCTTCCACGTTCTCGAATTTCACCATACCTGCGTGTTCGGTAATCATCGGACGGGTATGCGGATCCCAAGTTGCCAAAGTTTGACCGGCTTTAATGGCTTCGCCGTCTTGTACCAGCAGGATTGCACCGTAAGGTACTTTGTGACGTTCACGCTCACGGCCGATATCGTCGTGAATCACTACTTCACAAGAGCGGCCAATGACAACCAATTCGCCTTTGTTGTTGGCAACGTAACGCATTTGGCTGCTGAAACGAGCTGTACCATTGGATTTAGCTTCCACTTGGCTGGCAGCAGCCGCACGAGATGCCGCACCACCGATGTGGAACGTACGCATGGTCAGCTGAGTACCTGGCTCACCAATAGATTGTGCAGCAATTACACCTACAGCTTCACCAGCGTTAACCAGTTTACCGCGCGCCAAGTCGCGGCCATAACAGTGTGCACACAAACCATGACGGGTTTTACAAGTAATTGGCGTACGGACTTTAACCTCGTCAACCCCAGATTGGTCAATGATATCGACTAATTTCTCAGTCAGCAGTGTACCTGCCTCAACCAATGTTTCTCCTGTTGAAGGATCAACAACATCTGATGCTGTAACACGGCCTAAAATACGATCGCGCAACGCTTCAATTACGTCACCGCCTTGTACTACTGCTTTCATGACAAAGCCGTCTGAAGTACCGCAATCATCTTCAACAACGACCAAGTCTTGAGTTACGTCTACCAGACGACGGGTCAGGTAACCAGAGTTTGCCGTTTTCAACGCGGTATCCGCCAAACCTTTACGCGCACCGTGGGTCGCAATAAAGTATTGCAATACGGTCAAACCTTCGCGGAAGTTAGAGGTAATCGGCGTTTCAATAATAGAGCCGTCAGGTTTGGCCATCAAACCACGCATACCGGACAACTGTTTAATCTGAGCTGCAGAACCACGGGCACCAGAGTCGGCCATCATGTAAATAGAGTTGAAGGACTCTTGATCAACTTCGTTGCCGTCACGGTCGATGACTTTTTGTTTGGACAGGTTGTCCATCATCGCTTTAGCGATCTTATCGCCGGCACGACCCCAAATATCGACTACTTTATTGTAACGTTCGCCGTTGGTTACCAAACCTTGACGGTATTGGTCTTCGATTTCTTTAACTTCGGCATTAGCCTCGGCTAGCAAAGCTGCTTTTTCTTTCGGAATTTCCATATCGTCAACCGCAATGGAAATACCGCCTTTAGCCGCAAAACCGAAACCGGTATACATCAAGTGGTCGGCGAAAATAACTGTATCACGCAAGCCGCACAGACGGAATGATGCGTTAATCAGTTTAGAAATTTCTTTTTTCTTCAGCGCTTTGTTGATGTACTCGAACGGCAGGCCTTTAGGCAAGATTTCGCTCAACAATGCACGGCCGACGGTTGTTTCGTAACGGTTAACGACAGGCTCAAACTCACCTGCTTCGTTTTTCACCCATTCGCGCAGACGTACGGTAATTTTCGTACCCAGTTCAACCTGTTTGGTATGGTATGCACGATGCACTTCTTTCACATCGGCAAACAGGCTGCCTTCGCCTTTAGCATTGATACGGTCGCGGGTCATGTAGTACAGACCCAAGACGATATCTTGAGAAGGTACGATGATTGGTTCGCCGTTGGCTGGAGACAATACGTTATTTGAAGCCAGCATCAGCGTGCGTGCTTCCATTTGTGCTTCCAAGCTCAATGGAACGTGTACAGCCATTTGGTCACCGTCAAAGTCGGCGTTAAATGCGGCACACACCAATGGGTGCAACTGAATTGCTTTACCTTCAATCAGGATAGGTTCGAACGCTTGAATACCCAAACGGTGCAAGGTTGGCGCACGGTTCAGCATAATCGGATGTTCGCGGATCACTTCTTCCAAGATATCCCATACTTCAGGTACTTCTTGTTCTACCAATTTTTTCGCAGCTTTAACGGTAGACGCCAAACCTTGTTTTTCCAATTTGTGGAAAATGAATGGTTTGAACAGTTCTAACGCCATTTTTTTCGGCAGACCACATTGGTGCAGACGCAGGTACGGGCCTACGGTAATTACGGAACGACCTGAGTAGTCCACACGTTTACCCAACAGGTTTTGACGGAAACGACCACCCTTACCTTTAATCATGTCGGCCAATGATTTCAGCGGACGCTTGTTGGCACCGGTCATGGCTTTACCGCGACGGCCGTTATCCAACAGAGAGTCAACTGCTTCTTGCAACATACGTTTTTCGTTACGAACGATGATGTCAGGCGCGTGCAGCTCCAACAGACGTTTCAGACGGTTGTTACGGTTGATAACGCGGCGGTACAAATCATTCAAATCGGAAGTGGCAAAACGACCGCCATCCAATGGAACCAACGGACGCAAATCAGGCGGCAATACCGGCAGCACATCCATAATCATCCATTCCAGTTTCATACCAGAACGGTGAAAGGCTTCCAATACTTTCAAACGTTTGGCGATTTTTTTGATTTTGGTGTCAGAACCGGTAGATTCCAGCTCTTGACGCAGGATTTCGATTTCGCCGGTAATATCCAAGGTACGCAGCAATTCGCGGATACCTTCTGCACCCATTTTGGCATCGAAGTCATCGCCGTATTCGTCCAGTTTGTTGTAGTAATCGTCTTCAGTCAGCAATTGACGACGTTGCAACGGAGTCATGCCGGGATCGGTTACCACGAATGCTTCAAAGTACAATACGCGTTCGATATCACGCAAAGTCATGTCCAGTACCATACCCAAGCGGGAAGGCAGGGATTTCAAGAACCAGATGTGGGCAACTGGTGCTGCCAACTCAATGTGGCCCATGCGTTCGCGGCGCACTTTAGACAGGGTCACTTCTACGCCACATTTTTCACAGGTTACGCCTTTAAATTTTAAGCGTTTGTATTTACCGCACAAACATTCATAGTCTTTGACCGGGCCAAAGATTTTGGCGCAGAACAAACCGTCGCGCTCAGGTTTGAACGTACGGTAGTTGATGGTTTCAGGTTTTTTAACTTCGCCATAAGACCATGAGCGGATGGTTTCGGGAGAGGCAATACCGATTTTGATGGCATCAAACTCTTCTTCCATGCCGGCAGTTTGCAACGGATTAAATAAGTTCAACAAATTCATTTTTGCTCCTTGAAGGAAGTATTTTTACCGCATGGCGGATTTTCGATATTGGGAAACAGTACTTTTGATTTCAGACGGCCTAAATGCCGATTGCTTCATTCTTATTCTGAAACCACTTTTTCAGACGACCTTGAAAGGCCGTCTGAAAACTTCTGTTTAGTAACGTTCCAAATCGATATCCAAGCCCAGTGAGCGAATCTCTTTAACCAATACGTTGAAGGATTCAGGCATACCGGCATCGATTTTGTGTTCGCCTTTGACGATGTTTTCGTACATTTTAGTACGGCCGTTCACGTCGTCAGACTTCACAGTCAGCATCTCTTGCAGCGTGTATGCTGCGCCGTATGCTTCCAATGCCCAAACCTCCATCTCACCGAAACGTTGGCCACCGAACTGAGCTTTACCGCCCAGAGGCTGCTGGGTAACCAGACTGTATGGACCGGTAGAACGGGCGTGCATTTTTTCGTCAACCAAGTGGTGCAGTTTCAGATAGTGCATCACACCGACTGTAACCTTGCGGTCAAATGCTTCGCCGGAACGGCCGTCATACAGCGTGATTTGAGTTTTACTGTCGTTGAAGCCCAGTTTCTCAACCTCAGGATCTTCACTTGGGTAAGCCAAGTTCAACATTTCGCGGATTTCAGACTCTTTCGCACCGTCGAATACAGGAGAGGCGAAAGACGCACCTTTGCGCAGGTTAGAAGCCAATTCGATGATTTCTTCATCTGTCAGGCTGTCTAAATCTTCTTTCTTACCGCTACCGTTGTAGAGTTTGTTCAAGAATTCACGCAGCTCGCTGGCTTTGCGTTGCTCTTTCAGCATACGGTCGATGCGTTCACCGATACCTTTTGCCGCCCAACCCAAGTGAACTTCCAAAATCTGACCAATGTTCATACGGGAAGGTACGCCCAATGGGTTCAGTACAATGTCTACCGGACGGCCGTCAGCCATGTAAGGCATGTCTTCCACCGGCAGAATGCGTGATACCACACCTTTGTTACCGTGGCGACCCGCCATTTTGTCACCGGCTTGCAGACGGCGTTTGATGGCGATAAATACTTTCACCATTTTTTGTACGCCCGGTTGCAGCTCGTCGCCTTGGGTCAGTTTTTTCTTCTTGATCTCATACAACTCATCCGCTTCTTCGCGTTTTTGTTGCAGGCTCAATTTAATCAGTTCCAACTGTTTGGCCAAATCTTCGTCAGCCAAACGGATGTCAAACCAATCATGTTTGCTGGACAGGCTCGCCAAATATTCGGTAGTGATTTCACTGCCTTTAGCCAGCTTCATCGGACCACCATTGGCTTTTTGACCAACAATCATACGCTCGATACGGTCAAATGCGTCGTTATCAAAAATACGCAACTGGTCGCTCAAGTCTTGACGGTAACGTTTCAGCTCAGAATCAATAATGGATTGAGCACGTTTGTCGCGTTGGATACCTTCACGAGTGAAGACTTGAACGTCGATAACGGTACCGCTCATGCCGGTAGGCATACGCAATGAAGTATCTTTTACGTCAGATGCTTTTTCACCGAAGATGGCACGCAGCAGTTTTTCTTCAGGAGTCAGTTGGGTTTCGCCTTTAGGCGTTACTTTACCTACCAAGACGTCACCTGCTTCTACTTCTGCACCGATATAAACGATACCGGATTCATCCAAACGGTTTTGCATACGCTCGGACAAGTTCGGAATATCACGGGTAATGTCTTCCGCACCCAGCTTGGTATCACGAGCAACAACGTTCAATTCCTCAATGTGAATCGAAGTATAGCGGTCGTCTGCAGCCACTTTTTCAGAAATCAGAATCGAGTCTTCGTAGTTGTAACCGTTCCACGGCATAAAGGCAATGGTCATGTTTTGACCCAGAGCCAATTCGCCCAAATCGGTGGATGCACCGTCAGCAATCAAATCACCGCGTTGCAAAACATCGCCTGCTTTGACAGCCGGACGTTGGTTGATGTTGGTAGATTGGTTGGAACGGGTAAATTTAACCAAGTTGTAAATATCGACACCCACTTCACCGGCAGTTGCCTCATCGTCATGGACACGAATCACCACACGGTTGGCATCTACATACTCAACCACACCGCCGCGGCGGGCAACGATTGCAGTTGCAGAGTCAACGGCAACAGAGCGCTCGATACCGGTACCAACCATCGGTTTTTCAGGGCGCAGACACGGTACGGCCTGACGTTGCATGTTGGCACCCATCAATGCACGGTTCGCGTCATCATGTTCCAAGAATGGAATCAGAGATGCTGCAACGGATACCACTTGACCGGTTGCCACGTCCATATATTGAACGCGGTCAGGCGTTGCCATAATGGTTTCGCCTTTTTCACGACAAGTGACCAAGTCGCCAATCAAGTTACCGTCTTTGTCCAAATCGGCATTCGCCTGTGCAATCACATAACGGCCTTCTTCGATAGCAGACAAGTAGTCGATTTCTTCAGTTACTTTGCCATCGACAACACGACGGTAAGGGGTTTCCAAGAAACCATAATCATTGGTACGCGCATAAACGGACAATGAGTTGATCAAACCAATGTTTGGGCCTTCAGGTGTTTCAATAGGACATACACGGCCATAGTGGGTCGGATGTACGTCTCGCACCTCAAAGCCTGCACGTTCGCGAGTCAAACCGCCCGGGCCCAATGCAGATACACGGCGTTTATGAGTTACTTCAGACAATGGGTTGGTCTGATCCATAAATTGGCTCAATTGGCTGGAGCCGAAGAATTCTTTAATCGCGGCAGAAACAGGTTTCGCATTGATCAAGTCATGCGGCATCAAGTTCTCAGATTCTGCTTGGTTCAAACGCTCTTTAACTGCACGTTCTACACGAGCCAAACCGCTGCGGAATTGGTTTTCAGTCAACTCACCCACAGAACGAACACGACGATTACCCAAGTGGTCAATATCGTCTACTTCGCCATGACCGTTACGCAGTTCAACCAATGTAGCAATGGAAGCAACGATGTCTTCAACGCTCAGAACATAACCGCCTTTTTCAGATGCACCAGCCAAAGTTTCGTTCAGCAAACGGCCATACCAAGAGTTTTGTTGTGCTTCAGACAATTTTTGCTCGTATGTGCGCGTATTAAATTTCATACGGCCTACGCGAGACAAATCATAGCTGTCTTCACTGAAGAACAAGCGGTTGAAGAGCTGCTCAACAGCTTCTTCGGTAGGCGGTTCGCCAGGACGCATCATGCGGTAAATCGCTACGCGTGCAGCTTGCTGATCAGCAGTTTCGTCTGTACGCAGAGTGCTGGAGATGTAACCGCCTTGATCCAATTCGTTGATATAAAGGGTCGTAATTTCTTTTACACCATGGATATCAAGTTTGGCCAACAGCTCTTCTGTAATTTCATCGTTAGCAGAAGCCAATACTTCGCCGGTTTCCGGATCAATCAGATCCGCAGCTAATGCTTTGCCAATCAGACTTTCTGGCTCTACATCCAAACGAGTCAAGCCTGCATTGGTAATATCACGGATATTTTTCGCAGTAATGCGTTTACCTTTGGCAACCAGTACATTGCCTTCTTTATCCAAGATATCAACTTTGGCAGTTTCACCTTTCAGACGGCCTGCAACCAGATCAGTTTGAACACCGTTTGAAGACAAATAGAAAGTTTCTTTGTCGTAGAAAATATCCAAGATTTGTTCATTGTTGTAGCCCAAAGCTTTCAACAAAATCGTAACCGGCATTTTACGGCGGCGGTCGATACGGAAATACAGCAAATCTTTTGGATCAAATTCAAAATCCAACCATGAACCACGGTAAGGAATAATACGAGCAGAGAACAACAGCTTACCGGAAGAATGTGTTTTACCACGGTCATGCTCAAAGAACACGCCAGGAGAGCGGTGCAGCTGGGAAACAATCACACGCTCAGTACCATTGATGACAAAAGAGCCACTTGGCGTCATCAATGGGATTTCGCCCATATACACTTCGTTTTCACGAACTTCTTTTACAGTCGGCTTAGATGCTTCTTTATCCAAAATTACCAAACGGATACGGGCACGCAATGGAGCCGCGTAAGTAATACCGCGCAATTGACATTCAGGAATATCGAACAAAGGCTCGCCCAATGTGTAATGCACAAACTCCAATCGCGCATAACCGTTATGGCTCACAATCGGGAAAATAGAATTAAATGCTGCTTGCAGACCATCATCAGTACGTTGGTCAAAAGCGTTTTCCAACTGTAAAAATTTCGCATAAGAATCAATTTGGGTTGCCAGCAAGAAAGGAACATCCAAGACATTCTCTCGCTTTGCAAAACTCTTACGGATACGTTTTTTCTCGGTAAACGAATAGCTCATATACACTCCGAAAAGCAATTTTAAATAATAGGCCGTCTGAAGCAACGGCATGCATCAACCTGATATTTACATTTATTTACAATGATTTTATAAAGACTATGCAAATAAATGTAAACAATGCCTAATGCTTATTTTAAGAAGCAAAATAAGGCTGGCAGAAAACTGCCAGCCTTCATAGGAAGCATCAAATTATTTGATTTCGACTTTAGCGCCGGCTTCTTCCAGTTGTTTTTGGATGTCTTCAGCTTCAGCTTTAGAAACACCTTCTTTCAGAGTTTTAGGTGCACCATCAACGATGTCTTTAGCTTCTTTCAGACCCAAACCAGTGATAGCGCGGACAACTTTAATCACGCCAACTTTTTGATCACCGGCAGAAGCCAATACTACGTCGAATTCAGTTTTTTCTTCAGCAGCAGCTGCACCAGCACCTGCAGGGCCTGCAACTGCAACTGCAGCAGCAGAAACGCCAAATTTTTCTTCAAAAGCTTTAACTAGGTCGTTCAATTCCATCACGGTCAAAGAACCAACGGCTTCCAAAATGTCTTCTTTAGTAATAGCCATGCTATTTATACTCCAAATATTGTATTAAAAAATAATTGATTAAATGAAACAAAATCGATTAAGCGGCTTCTTCGCCAGCTTTTTTCTCTGCCAAAGCAGCCAAACCACGTGCAAAGCCTGATACAGGGGCTTGCATAACGAACAACAGTTTGGACAACAGTTCTTCGCGGCTTGGAATAGAAGCCAACTCAGCAACCTGAGCAGGATTCATCACTTCGCCATTGTAAGAACCGGCTTTAACGATAATTTTGTCATCTTTTTTCGCGAATTGGTGCAGCACTTTAGCAGCAGCAACAGCATCTTCAGAAGCAGCGTAAACCAATGGACCAACCATTTGATCGGCCAAACCTGCGAATGAAGTACCCTCTACTGCGCGACGAGCCAAAGTATTTTTCAGAACGCGTAAGTAAACGCCTTCTTTACGTGCATTTGCACGAAGCTCAGTCATGCTGGAAACACTGATACCGCGATATTCAGCGACTACGAGAGTTTGAGCGTTAGCAATTGCTGCGCTAATTTCCTCTACGGCCACTTTCTTGGTTTCAATATTGAGACTCAAGGTCTACCTCCCACTGTTTATAAACAGGATACCGAAATGATATCCCACCAGCGCGGTAACCTAAAAAGACATCTTACAAGCAATCTTGCAATGTGTTTCAGGACTACCGTCTGCGTAGGGCAATTACGATTAAATCTTACGATCCCTACGGTCTTGGACATCTACTTAATTTTAAGTAGCCCAAATTCAGGTGATCCAGAAAATCAGATCATCTGAAAATTTCTTAGTTGTTCACGCTTGCAGTATCAACGCGAACACCCAAACCCATAGTGCTGGATACAGCAACTTTTTTCAAATACTGACCTTTAGCAGCAGCAGGTTTGGCTTTAACGATAGCATCCAGCAACGCATTGAAGTTTTCTTTCAAGTCAGCTTCAGCGAAAGAAGCACGACCGATAGTTGCATGAACGATACCGGCTTTATCTGTACGGTATTGTACTTGACCTGCTTTTGCATTTTTAACTGCTTCAGCAACGTTAGGAGTAACAGTCCCTACTTTAGGGTTTGGCATCAAACCACGAGGACCCAAGATAGTACCCAATTGACCAACGATACGCATTGCATCAGGAGAAGCAATAACAACGTCAAAGTTCAGGTTACCAGCTTTGATTTCAGCGGCCAGATCTTCAAAACCGACAATATCTGCACCAGCTTCTTTAGCAGCATCTGCATTTGCACCTTGAGTAAATACAGCTACGCGAGTTGTTTTGCCGGTACCTTTTGGCAGAACGACTGAACCACGAATAACTTGGTCAGATTTACGAGGATCAACACCCAGGTTGAAAGATACATCAACAGACTCGTCAAATTTAGCAGTAGCAGCTTTTTTAACCAAAGCAATTGCTTCATCGATTGCGTACAGTTTATTAGCTTCAACAGAAGAGCGAAGAGCTTTCAAGCGTTTAGATACTTTAGCCATTATACAACACCCTCCACGTCCAAGCCCATTGAGCGAGCAGAGCCGGCGATAGTGCGAACAGCCGCATCCAAGTCAGCAGCAGTCAAATCAGGCTCTTTAGTTTTAGCAATTTCTTCCAACTGAGCGCGGGTCAATTTACCCACTTTGTTAGTCAGAGGATTAGAACTACCTTTTTGCAGACCAGCAGCTTTTTTCAACAAGATAGAAGCTGGAGGAGTTTTCATCACAAAAGTAAATGATTTATCTGCAAATGCAGTAATAACGACTGGAATTGGCAAACCAGGTTCCATACCTTGGGTTGCAGCATTAAATGCTTTACAGAATTCCATGATATTCAAACCACGTTGACCCAAAGCAGGACCAACTGGGGGAGATGGATTGGCTTTACCTGCAGGAATTTGCAGTTTGATGTAGCCGATAATTTTCTTTGCCACTTAAGGACTCCTAAAAACGGGTATAACGCGGAACCATTCCGCTTCCCAAACAGAATTTGCGATTATATCCGCTTAAAAAAAATTTTTCAAGCGAATTAAACCACTTAAATCTTTTCAACCTGACCGAACTCTAATTCAACCGGTGTTTCGCGACCAAAAATCTGAACAGAAACACGCAGTCTATTACGTTCGTAATTAACTTCATCAACAATACCGTTAAAATCAGCAAATGGGCCTTCGTTTACTCGAACTTGCTGACCAACTTCAAACTCAACTTTTGGTTTTGGCTTCTCAACACCTGTTTTAGCTTGTTGCAAAATAGCATCTGCATCTTTTTGAGAAATTGGGATCGGGCGATTTCCACTACCACCTACAAAACCATTTACTCGAGGGGTACTCTTAACCAAGTGCCATGAATCATCAGTCATTTCCATTTCAACCAATACATAGCCTGGATAGAATTTACGCTCACTGATGGTTTTTCGGCCATTCTTGATATCTACTACTTCCTCCACAGGAACGAGAATCTGACCGAAATATTCTTCCATGTTTTCACGAGCAATACGCTCTTTCAATGTTTTTTGAACATTTTTCTCGAAACCGGAATAGGCCTGTACCACATACCAACGCTTTGACATCTTTACCCTTTCCTATTTAATAAAACATCAAAAAACAACCATGAAATAATTGTATCTGCCGCATAAATGAAGGCTGCTAAAACTGCAACGAAGATAATCACGAATACAGTCATTTTGACCGCTTCATCACGACTCGGCCAAACTACCTTCTTAAACTCAGTCCAAGAGCTCTTAAAATATGCAAACAGACCTTCTTTCTTTTCAGGAGCTGGCTTATTACTTACCACAACTTCCTTTTTCTGATGGTCTTCTTTGCGTCCAGACGGATGTTCTGTCATCTTTACTCACTTATCAATACCCCACCCGCCTTCATTTTAGATAGTGGCATTGATCCATTAATTAATTCCAAATAATCTTAAAACTTAAGTACAAAAAAATTAACCGGCACAAGGCCGGTTAATTTTTTATTTGGCAGGCCAAGAGGGTCTCGAACCCCCAACCCTCGGTTTTGGAGACCGATACTCTACCAATTGAGCTATTGGCCTCTAAACTTAAGCGATTACAGAAGAAACCACACCCGCACCTACGGTACGACCACCTTCGCGAATCGC